>CAYJNF010000042.1:3802-13989 GCA_964370915.1 uncultured Chitinophagales bacterium | reverse complement strand
GACTTAAGCCTGCGCGTGTCGCAGGGCGAAACAATATTCGAGGAAGGCGTACGCCGCCGCAAGGATGGATCCACGTTTGAATCATCAATCGTCGGAACGCCAATTTACGTTGACGGGTACCGGGAATTGTACGTCATTTACCGCGACATCAGTGAACGGAAGCGCTCTGAATCCGAGCGGGAAAAGTTGATTGAAGAGTTACAGCATGCTCTCACCGAAGTGAAGACACTGAGCGGCCTTCTGCCGATGTGTGCCTGGTGCAAAAAGATACGTGACGATGACGGCTACTACCATCAGATAGAGAAGTACATCGCAACCCATACGAACGCCCGATTCACGCACGGAATCTGTCCCGACTGCAAGAAGAACTTCAAAGACGATGTCGGCTGAGGAAGTGACGGAGCGAGTGTTGGTTCTTCACAAGTCTGCAAGAAACTCTCTTTCCCTGTAACTGTTCTCCCTTTCAAACGACTATCAGTGAACTGGGACTTTGTCCTCGCCGAGCCGATAAGGTCAGCCGCTTGGCTTCCTTCCTCCACACACTCCTGCTTCAGCAATCCTCTCATACGGGTCATTACGCGCCTGATTCGACTCATTTGCTGGAGGCGCATCGGTCGATTCATCCGGCTCCGGCCAACCAGGTGCGTGCGTTTTTCCCCTTGACGATGATCACAGATAGTTGACAAAGGTCTTGATCGTGGCTATATTTGAGCAGAAATTTTTTGCGCCCAGGGGAGAATAATGGGGTCCTTCATCCGGCTGCTCTGCGTAGCCATCCTCGTAGCATCATGGTCTGGTTGCAGCGGTAAGAAATCCGCTTCGGAATCCACAGCGACTGTTGCCGTTGAGGGAGACGTGGATAGCTTCAATCCGCTCTTCGCAGAAGAAGTTGTTTCCGGTGAGATCAACGACCTTATCTTTCCTCGCCTCGTCAACTCGGAGTTTGACACCACAGTCGGTGAACTTACGTACACGCCCTATCTGGCAACCTCGTGGGAGACCTCTCGTTTAAGAACCGACATAACCTTTCACCTGCGCACAGACGCGATGTGGTCCGATGGTGTTCGGGTGAGTGCGAGGGACGTTCAGTATTCATTTGAACTCTACGCCGACACTGCGGTTGCCAGCGTCCGGCAATCCGCTGTGCAGAACTTTCTGCTGACCGATGGAGAGCTGGATATCTCGAAGGCTATCGAAACGCCAAATGACTCAACGGCGGTTTTCCATTTTGCGACAGCGTCCCCAACCCAGATGTTCGATGTCGGTGTACCATTACTGCCGGCACACATTTTTGAAAAGATTCCCCGACGCGATATCCGGCTAAATGCCGTCAACAAATCACCGGTAACGTGCGGACCGTTTGCGCTTGCGCATTGGTCGCCAATGCAGGAAGTAGTTCTTGTCTCATCCAGGAACATGGGCGAGTCGTTCACCCCTCATCTTTCCAAACTCATCTTCAAGGTCCTTCCTGACTACGGAATGAGGCTTGCGCAATTTCAGGCGGGCGAGGTTGACGTGATCACCGGACTCAGAATGGAGGATGCCGACCTTCCCGATCGTTTTCCCGATCTCTCGGTTATGTCGATGGCAGGGCGGGACTATGATTTCATCGGCTGGAACAGCATTGATCCCGAGGCATTTGCCAAGTCTGACGGAAAGATTCTCAAGCCGCACAAGTTGTTTGGTTCGGCACTCGTCCGACGTGCACTCACGATGGCCGTGAACCGACAGGAGATTGTCAAGGCATACGTGGGCAAACACGGGCAGTTGGCTTCGGGTGGCATTTCGCCACTCTTTAAATGGGCACTCAACGATACGCTGGACGCGTTGCCATTTGATAAGCTTCAGGCAGCCGCATTGCTTGCACGAGAAGGATGGTCGGACAGGAACGGAGACGGGATTCTTGACAAGGGCAATGTGAACTTTTCGTTTTCACTCAAGCTGGCATCGGGAAATCAACTTCGGAATGTTATCGCAACCGTTATCCAGCAGCAGTTGCGTGACGTGAAGATCGACATGACAATCGAGCAAGTTGAACGTGGAACATTTTGGAACGACGTCATGGCAAGGAAATACGATGCGTGGTTTGCCGGATTCAGCGTTCCGCTTCAAATGCAATTGGATGACCTGTGGGCTTCGGATCTCAACAGGTATCCATTCAACCTTGCCGGGTTCAGACACAAACGCGTTGATGAGATTCTTTCATCCGTGAAAACTCTCAACAAGGAATCAGACGGCGCGGGGTTGTGGAAAGAATTCCAGTCCATTGTCCACAGGGAACAGCCATACACGTTCCTTTTCTGGATCAACAACATTGTGGGAGTGAACAAGCGACTGCAGGGAACCCACATTGGAATTCTGGGAACAACTCACAAAGCATGGGATTGGCACATCTCCGATTAACACATCACGGCATTGGCCTTACTAAAATTCTCACTCAGACGTTTACTTGAAGCTGTCCCGCTGTTGTTCGGGCTGGTCTCAATTGTTTTTTTTCTTTCCCGACTTATTCCGGGAGATGCAACCACGGTCTTTCTCTCCCCAACGATCTCCTCGCATGTTGTTGATCAGCTGAAAGAACAGTTTGGGCTCAATCGACCGGCCGGCGAGCAGTATCTTTCATGGCTGCGCTCGGCAGTTGTCGGCAATCTCGGATATTCGTTTTCACAGAACGAGCCGGTGGTGCAAGTGATTGGCCGCTATTTCCCCAACACGCTGATACTCGCAGGGGCGGCGCTTGCAATGGAAATCTTTCTCGGAGTTATCATTGCTCTCCCGACGTTCTTCGCGACCGGCGGCACGCTTGATCGACTGGCGGGCAGAGCAAGCGTTGTGATCTTCACTCTTCCATCATTCTGGATTGGATTGCTGCTGCTGTCGGTGTTCTCTTATGGTTTGGGACTTTTCCCGTCGTCGCAGATGTACAAGTCGGGGACAACGCCGGGAAGCGGATCAATTCTCGATCTGCTCAATCACCTGATGTTGCCGGCACTGACAGCCGCAATTCCTGCGGCAGCTGGTTTCGGTCGATATCTCCAGGGAAGTATTCGAACAGTGATGAGGCAGGACTATGTTCTCGCGGCGCAGAGTATGGGCTTGACAAAAGCCCGGGTGTTCCGTTCTTATGTACTGCCAAACGCCGCAACTCCGATGATCTCACTCATCGGAATCGAAATCGGAATGCTGCTTACCGGCGTGCTGGTGACAGAGACTCTGTTTGCATGGCCGGGCATGGGACGGTTGACGATTCTCGCAATTCAATCAAGGGATTATCCGCTGATTCTCGGCTGCACGCTTGTAGCGGGGATTGTTGTCGTTGTTGGCAATGTGCTTTCAGATTTTGCTAACGCAATTCTTGATCCACGCCTGCGTCTGGTGAGTTAACCCATGAACCTCAAGAGATCTGCGATCATCATCGGCGCGAGCTGCTTTCTTCTGATTACGTGGTGGAGATGGGAACTCATTGTGGCGAGTGCGTTGTCATTTGTTGGTTCGTCCGTACTGATGGCGATGAACCCCGGACAGGCAAACTACTACGCCGACAGTTCTCTTTTCGAATACTGGAGTGCTGGTGTCGTGTGGCTTCTTCTCGGCGTGGTTCTCATTCTCAGAATCATCAAGATGGTTCGAGGGTCAAATGAAGGAGAGAAATGGAGTGTGTCATCTCTCCTGTTGTTTGTGCTGACCGTTGTCGCGCTGGTTGCGCCAATACTCACGCCGGTGCCGCCGAACGTTCAGGGCAATCTGATCACAACGCGTCTTCTTTCGCCGTTGTCGGTCGGTGCAATAGAAACTGTTGTCGCGCGCGCTCAAACGGATGAGAGCATAAGTTTTGTGGAACGCATGCGGATCGATGCAAACAACTACCTGCTTAACCGGCAGATAGTTGTGATGGGAAAGCCTCAAGAACTCAACGCATCGACGCGATTGGTATTCATTTTCGGATCAGACGACGTGGGCAGAGACGTGCTCAGCCGCGTGATTGCCGGGGCGAGGGTGTCTCTTGCCATTGGAGCAATCGTCGCCGTCGGCTCGGTGGTGATTGGAACGTTGATTGGCTTTTTCGCGGGATACACAGGTACCCTCATCGACGCTCTGCTCATGCGATTGACGGATCTGTTTCTGGCCATCCCAAGTCTCTTTCTTGTTATTGGCGTTATTGCCTTTCTTGGTCAGTCACTTACGACGCTTGTTGCTGTGCTTACATTGACAGGTTGGATGAGCGCTGCAAGAACAGTCCGTACCGAGGTCCGCAAACTTCGCGGGAAGGAATTCGTGCATGCGGCCCGCATGCTGAACCAATCGGCATACAAGATTCTCATCAAACATCTTCTTCCCAACCTGAAACCTATTCTCTTTACAGCAACGATCCTTCAGTTTGGAAACGCTATTCTTGCTGAAGCGGCGCTGAGTTTCCTCGGTCTTGGTGTGCAGCCACCGACTGCCAGTTGGGGCAACATGCTCGGCCAATCAGTGAGTTACTTGCGCACCGGATGGTGGCTGGCATTTTTCCCAGGCCTGCTGCTGTCGACCGTGCTTCTTGCCGTCCACCAGAAGTTCGAAACCGCGACGGACGCGCATGATTAACTATCGCTACGACATATGCAAGAAATTGGGGGAGGGTGGAAGCGGCGAAGTGTTTCTTGCGGAAGACGCGCTGTTCAACAAACGACAGTGTGCGATCAAAGTCTTGCATGACGATGGTCAGGCAGGCGATGAGGCGGCGGCAGCGTTTCGAAATGAGGTTTCGGTTCTTCTGCAACTTGAACATCCGAATCTCGTCCGGATTCTTGATTTTGGAATGATCCGATCGGCCGATCCGTCCTCGCTCCAAGGCAGACGTTTTCTGGCCATGGAGTTCGTGCAAGGCTCCGACTCACTCGAATGGCTTTCGAAGTTGCCGTACAACGAAAGCCGACATCAGATTGTTGAGATCGTCCTGCTGCAAGCTCTGAGTGCACTGTCCTACATTCATCGGGAAGGAATCATCCACTTCGACATCAAGCCGCAAAACCTCGTTCTGGTCGGAGAGGCGAACGCATCGAGCATTCCGATTCTCAAACTCATGGACTTCGGCTTCAGCTCGAAGCAGGACGATACCACCGGATTGTCGATACGTGGCACGCTGGAGTATACGGCCCCTGAGCTGTTGCGCGGTGAAGCCGGCGATCATCGCATCGATCTCTATTCGTTGGGCGCGACATTTTTTCATCTCCTTACAGGCCGGTGTCCCTTTGAAGCGGCAAATCCCGTGGATCTCGTGAAGCTCGTGCTCACGGAAGCGCCGGCACTCGTTTCACAAAAACAATCCAGATGTCACGAAGTTGTTTCCCGTCTTCTGGAAAAAGATCCGCAGAAGCGTTTTCCGGACGCGGAGCACGTCGCCCGGTTTCTTGTGGAAGATAAGGCGAATGCGGGCGAACTTCTCGAATCATACTTCGGAGTTTCACGCAAATCGAGATTTGTGGGAAGGAAGTCGGAACGCCGTCGTCTCGAATCCGCCGTCGATGCCATTGTGAACGGTGAATCCACGTCGGCCAAAGGATTTTTGATTTCGGGAACCGAAGGAATTGGGAAGACATCGTTAATCGCCGAAATCTCAAAATACGCTCGATCGCGAGACTTGACTGTTACATCAACAGAAGCGTTGTTTGCCGGAATTCCATTTGAAGGCATCTCGTCGGTGATTAGCCAACTTGGGTATGCCGTACGATCATACTCAGATGAGGGCGCCAGGATCTACCAGAAATATGAAAATATGTTTGGACTTTTTCGCGATGACAAATCCGCCATGTTGCGCGACTGGACGAAGGAGAGTGAGAAATCCACGGAGTTGTTGGCACGATTCATCACGGAATGTTCCTCAATCCTTCCGCTGGTGATCGTGGCGGACAATTCCCACACGTTGGATGAGCAATCGCTTGGCGTGTTGAAGGCGGCCATTCGCGATCTGCCATCAGGAAAAGGATTGATACTTGCGGCGGAAACGAGTGAGACTGCACAAATCGCAACGTCACTCATGGCGGAAGAGATTCGTCTTCATGATCTTGCCCCTGAAGAAGTGTCGGAGATGAGCAGCTCGATATTCGGCTCATCCGAACTCTCGGTCGAAGTTGGCTCCAGTATTTACCGTCTTTATGGAGGTACGCCAGGAGTTGTCGTGGAAGCGTTCAGTGCGGCGCGGGATGTTGTCACGGACAAACTCTTACGCACCGCAGACCGTGTGCAAGACCTGGCAACAAGCTTCGAAACCCGCCTTCCACGAACGCTCGATGATTTTTTGCTGAGGCGCTTCCGGAAGCTGAACAGTGAACGTCAGTTAATCCTGAGCGTGCTTTCCTGCTTCCAGAACCCCGCACCGCTCGGAGTCGTGGCGGGCGTGCTGCCGTTTCATCCACGCCGCTTTTCGGACCAGCTCAGATTTTTGCAATTGGAGGGATTTGTCAGTGAATCGGAAAACGATTCACTATTGCTCATTCGCATGAAGCGGCTGAAAGACGCGGTCGACTCGTCGATAGCTACGCAACAGGTTGAACTGCACGGTCTCATCGCGGAGGCATTCGAGCAAAAGTACAGTAATGGAACGTTTCAACAGTTGCAAGAATTGGCGTTCCAATTCACCAATTGCGATCAAAAGAGGAAGGCCGCGCTGTACTGTGAAAAGGCAGGCACGGAGGGACTACGCTTATTTGCATTTCAAAAATCCCTGCAGTACCTCACCGAAGCAATCGCTATCGCAAAGGAGCTGGGTGATGTCGCCTGGGAGTTATCTCTTCGATTGAAGCTCGTGACGGGACTGTTTCGCTCGGGCGCGTACACCGAGGTTGTGCAAGGAGCGGAGGAATTGAAAGATCACGCGGCCCTGACGGAAGTGGGAAGATTCCTGCTTCTAAAAACATTGGGTCTGTCGTTTTCGCGACTGGGGGAAGTGGATCCTGCGGAAAAACATATTCAGATGGCGCTGGCGCTGGCAACCAGTGAAGCCGATCGGCTCGAGTTGAGACAAGAGCTTATTGGCATAAAGATCGCGACCGGGGCGTTTCACGAAGCTGAAAAGCAGTGTCGCGAACAGCTTGAGAACGCAACGAAGCTTCATCAGGACGGGATCGTCGCCTCGATCTATACCGACATGGGCATTGCGACGTTCTATCAGGATCGGTTCAGTTTTGCGGCAGAATGTTTCACGCAATCGCTGCACAAATATGAGAGTCTCAACGAGCGCACGCAAGTGATCAACTCGATGAACAACGTCGCGAATGCACTGAGTGCAGGGGGGGAGTACGGGCATGCCATTGAGTTCCTGGAAAAAGGGTTGGCTGCGAGCAGAGAGTATGGGACTCGCACGCAGCAAGCGCAGGTTCTCAACAATCTTGGTATTGCGCATTACAACCTGAAGAAGTACCAGCAGGCGAAAGTACTCTACAACGAGGCGCGTTCGCTGTACGACCGGGCAGCGTCGCGGGTGGGCATTGCGAGTACACTCATCAATCTTGGAGAAGTGCAATGTGCAGATGGTGATTATGAACTGTCGATTGCCAACCTGCAATCCGCACATGAACTCTATGCGCAGCTGGAGAATCCGCATGCGCGGCTCGACTCATGCCTGCAGTTGGCAGATGTCTTTCTCGTCGTAGGCGATCTGCAGGCAATGGACCGAGTGCTCGATGAGGCATGGGATCTTCTTGAGCAGAGTGAATTCGCTTCGTTCGGTTCGGTCTATGCCTACCTCCGCGGAATGAATCTGATGGCGCAAAAGGACTTCACGCAAGCGGAACAATCATTGAACCGCGCAATCGAATTGGCAAGCGATCGCAAGCCCGATGATTTTTCACGGATGGTTCATATAAAATTGGCCGAGTGCAAGTACCTGCTTCGTCAGTATACGCAGGCGGTACAGGTCATTACCGATCTCCTGTCAACGCTGGAGGGCGGGACGAGTCCACGTGTTGTGGCTGAGGCGAATTATGTGTTGGGATTGATCGCGATCAGTGCACCCGACGTCACGCCGGAAAAACCCCTCGTGTATTTCAAGCACGGCCTCGATGCAATCGCAAAGGAACCTGTTTCTGAAATCACGTGGAAGCTTGCATTTGCGCTCGCGCGAGAGTATTATGAAAGAGGTCAACGCGAACGCGCGAAAGAGTTTCTCGTCAAGACGAAGCTGGTCATGCAATTTTTCCTGTCGCGTTTTCATTCTGCCGATTTGAAGAATCTCTACCTGAACGTCGATCAGAAGCGGGATGTTATTGCCACCATCGACTCTCTTACCAAACAATAGGAGGCTACAAACTTGCCGGGGAAAAAGGAACATTTTCGCATATTGCTGTGTGGAAAGAAAGAGATGATGGGAGATGTCCGAAGGCTTATTACTCCAGCTGAAGATGTGCATCTGCAGTTTGCGTCCTCGCCGAGTTTTTTGGTGGGACGTTCTCTGTTTAATGTCCCCCGGCTTGTCCTGATTGACGTTACTCGCGACAATCAGACTTTGCGCTCATCGCTCAAGGAATTCTGCTCAGAGATGCCCGATGTGCCGATCGTCGCCCTCGCCCACGAACCTGATCACGGATTTGCAGTCGAGCTTGTGAAGATGGGTGTGTCGGCGTATTTCATTTTTCCCGACGAACATCGCAAGATTCGTGAGCATGTTTCGCTCTTGTATTATGATTGGCAAGCGAAGAAACAGAAGGAGCGCTACGTCGAGATGCAGCAGGAGACGTACGATTTCCGGTCGATTGTCGGGACTTCGCCATTGTTGAAGATCGTTGTTGAGCGCGCACAGAGAGTTATCAAGAACAATACGTTGACGGTGTTGATCACTGGCGAGACAGGCACGGGAAAGGAATTATTTGCCCGAGCGATCCACTACAACAGCAAGAACCGCAATAGTCCATTCGTTGATATCGCGTGCACTGCGCTGCCTGAGTCGTTGCTGGAGGCTGAACTCTTCGGATATGAACGGGGGGCTTTTACAGATGCAAAGGAGCGTAAGATCGGTCTGTTTGAGCTGGCAGGCGACGGAACGATTTTCCTCGACGAGATTGGCGACATCTCTTTGTCCACACAATCAAAACTCCTGAAGGTCATCGAGGATCGAACTCTGCGACGCGTTGGCGGCATTCGGAATGTGCCGGTACGCGCCCGCGTTATTGCCGCGACAAGCGCCGACCTTGATGCAAAGATGAAGGACGGTGAATTCCGTCGGGATCTGTATCATCGTCTCAAAATACTGCCGCTCGAATTGCCGAGTCTGGGAGAGCGGGTGGAAGATATTCCACTTCTCATTGAATTTTTCCTCAAACGTTTCAATCAAACCTACAACAAGAAAATCAAGGGCGTAACCCCTCAGGCACTGCAGCTTCTGTTGGATCATGTGTGGGAAGGCAATGTGCGTGAGTTGAAGCACGCAATTGAGCGTGCAGTGTTATTGGAGGACGGCGACTGGTTGACAGAACTTGCCTTTGAGCTCGACACAAAGCGGGCGCGCCAGGCAAAGAGGCGCGTTGCCGTCACAGCGCAGGACGCCACAAACGTGAAGCTGAATGAATCGCTTATGCTCGTTGTTCCTTTTGAGCACGCATCGGCGAATGAGGTACAACATATGCTTGCACATAAGGTGTTGGCTCACGTCAATAACAACAAAGTGCGCGCCGCCCGAATTCTGAAGATATCACGACCGAGACTAGACCGCATTCTTCGTGGGAAGAAGAATTCGTAGATGATGATCAGGCCTCGCGTGTTGTCATCTGCTTACTGCTCAAGCCACTTGTAGATTCCGCGATGTAGCTTCTTCAATGTAGCTCCCTCACCGACGTAAAATTACCGAAAATCGGGAATACTCTATTGGCATAGAGATTGGGATATTTCTCGTCGATAGTTGAAGCCTGTTGGACTCATGACTCTTGAGTATTTCCATTGTCAGGCGCATACTTCCCCGGGTATGATCCGGACCACAACAACAATGAAAGGACATCAGTGCAAAAACTGACGTGCGTTGCCATTGCAGCAGTGCTTTTCTTCCTGGGTGGTTGTTCCGAATCCTCCACACCATCCAATCCGCAGAATGGACAAAACATCGTTGAGACTGAAACCTCGTCGAGCGGCGTTGCGTCGCGACGCGCCCCGATTACCTTCATCAAACTTCCAGCCTCGGCCGAACCGAGGATTGAAAAATATGTGAGCGCGCGAAT
>CAYJNF010000042.1:0-3792 GCA_964370915.1 uncultured Chitinophagales bacterium | reverse complement strand
CTCCATAACTGCGAAGCTTGTAGTTCCGCCTCTGGCGCTCCTTCATGATGAAACCATTACTGTGGCACTTGACACTGTGAACGCTGCGGTCAGGTTTGAACCCGAAGGTCTCACGTTTCTCGTCCCATGTCTGCTCGATTATTCGGTGACAGGCCTTGAGGCTCAGCCATTGGGGTTGGCGATAGGCCTGTACTATGTTGACAACAGCGGCATCCCGACGAAAATGCCGACGGGTGGTATTTCGGTCAACATCAGTGCGGGTTCGCTGGGATTGCGTCTCGGCGTGATTCCGCATTTCTCACGATACATATTTGGACGGGTCACAGACAGGTAACCGCGCTAGTCACAGAAAACAACCAAGAACACTCATGAATCTCGACGAACTGCTTCAACAAAATATGGTGGACCAAGTGATGGAGGGGCCACATGTTTCTTCGTCAGAGTCCCGCGTTCGCAATCTCGAGACCATCCTCAACATCGTAAGAAAGATCAATACATCTCTTGTCCTCACGGACGTTCTGGAACTGGTGACCGACGAAGCCATACGAATCGCCAAAGCTGAACGCGGATTTCTGATGTTGGCCGATGATGACGGAAAGCTCGAGTTTGTTGTTGGTCGCAGTGCCAAGGGCGAATCCATCCAGGCTGAGAGCTTTCAGATAAGTTCAACAGTTCTTGAAGATGTCTTCTCCACGGGCGAGTCTCTGTGCATCGAAAATGCACTGAGTGACGAACGCTTTGAGCGACGTCAGAGCATCATGAATCTTGAATTGCAGACGATTATCTGCAGTCCGCTTCATACGCACAAGGAAAAAATCGGAGTCATGTATGTTGACAGCAAATTCATTCAGGCTGTCGACAAAGAAGAAATTCTGAACGTGTTCGAGATTCTGACCGGCCAGGCAGCGATCGCGATTGCAAACGCGCGACTGTATGAGAACCTCAAACGGACGTATGAAGAACTGAAGCAAGCCAATGAGCACATCATCCAGTCCGAACGCATGGCAATGAAGGGCGAGCTGGCCGCCGAAGTAAGTCATGAGTTGAAGAACCTGGTCGCTGTGGTGCTGCTGAATCTTGAATTGATGAAGCAGAAATCCGGAAAAGTCTCGGGCGACGAAATCAACACGCTGATCGAAAGAACGATTACCGGTGCCCGGAAGATTGAAGGGTTCTCGAAGAGTTTGCTGACGCGGCGAAGGGCAGGTTCCAGTCTTGTTCCGAACAGCCTGAACAAGATTGCCTCTGATTTTGCGGAGTTCATGAAATTCCTTCCCAAGTTCAAGCAGAACAGCGTTGTCGCCACGCTCGGCACCGGTTTGCCCCCGGTAAATCTGGACATTGACCAAATTCAGCAGGTTCTTCTCAACCTGGCCAATAACAGTGTCGAAGCCTGCAGCACGTCGACAATTGAGCTGAAAACCGAGTTCGACGCGGCTTCAGGAAATGTCATATTGCATGTGCAGGACAACGGTCCGGGTATCAGCGAGGCCATTCTGGAAAAGCTCTTTAACGAAAAAGTAACGACAAAGGTCGATGGGCATGGATACGGCCTTCCGATCTGTCGGCAAATACTTGAGGGCCACGGTGGGACAATAGGAGTGAGGTCAAAGAGGGGAGAGGGAGTCCGGTTTACGTTGTCGTTTCCGGCAGCTGTAAACCATTCAACTCAATCTAACAACAACCTGTAATTCTGATCGACTCAACCATGATAGTGAACACGGCTACACGAACAATCCTAGAAACTGTGTCTCTCTCCGAAACCGGCCCGACGCGGGTGTCCAATGAGGACAGCATCGCGATCATCGACTATGCAGATCGCGGCAAAGCCGACAAGGGGATTCTCTTCATCGTCTCAGACGGCATGGGAGGGCATAATGCCGGCGAGATCGCCAGCACAATGGTAACGGAGTTGTTACCCGAACTCTATCAGGCCTCCCCCGCCATTAATTGCACTGAAGCGTTGGTTCAATCGGTGGTTGCGCTCAACGAACAGGTGTACGAGAAATCAATGTCGGAGAATTCGCTGCGCGGAATGGGCGCGACGCTTGTCGCCGGCGTTGTGGTGAATGGTTGTCTTGCTATTGTGAATGTTGGCGATAGCAGAGCGTATCTGCTCCACAATGATGCTCTTCGTCAAATAAGCCGTGATGACACACTCCGGCAAAACCACTTCGGACCGTTTCCGCCGAGATTTGGCGATGGACTTTCACATGTACTCACGCAGGCAATCGGCCCGCACCCCGCTGTCTCGCCGCATGCCAGCATCTCGAAGATATCCTCTGGCGACATGATGCTGCTTTGCAGTGATGGATTGACGTCGGTAGTGACTGACGAAGAGATTCGGTACGTTCTCATCAACAAGTCATTTGATGAGACAACCAAAGCTCTCTACGACATGGTCGTGGCTCGTGAGGGTGACGACAACGTAAGCATCGTAGCGGTAAACGTTGCCTGATCATCGCGACATTCCATTTGGGAATTCGATTCTTCTGTAATGATATGAGTTTATTCATGTAACGTTTTGTTCCATCCTTCTCTGGTGATGGTTCAAAACGTTGCATCGTTATACTGAGCCACGCGTGTATACCACGCAAATCCAAAGAAAACTCCCTTCTCGCTTCGTTACCTCTGTGGCATATTGATTGCACCGCTAAGGATGTCCAGCAGCGCACATTTTCTTCGGGGTTCCGCTACCCGCTCATCGAAAATCAGCTCGTAATAGAAATGGGAATTCGCAATGGCATCAGTGAGCATTGATTCGGCAGTGTTGAGACTTGTGAATTCCTATGCAGTAAAGTCGGACGAACACGAGAAGGGTCGGGACACAGTTCAGGATACAACGAAGGATGGTTTAGAGAAACCTGACCAACAGAGTGTCCTTGTCAATGGTAAACTGAATCAAATGCTTGCACGCTGTGCAGAGCGATTGGACAAAGAGAAATTTCTTCGACTTGTCATTTCCTTGGGGGACCTGTTCGCTCAGTACGGGGAACTGAGCAGAGCAGAGGAGATGTATACAGTCGCTCTTGCACAGGGTGAGCTCCACAGCGAACACAGCGCTATAGGGGAGGCGCTGATTCGCCGTGGGGCGGTGTATTCAAGTCTCGGTCGGTGGAAGGATTCGAAATCTGATCTTGTCCAAGGCCGACGCATCTATCAGAATTTGAATGAAGAGAAGGGAATAGGACGCGCAGAGAGTCTGCTCGGTTTCAATTACGCGATTGGTGGGGATACGAAGAAAGCCCAGACATACATCCGGCGTGCTATCAATTCGTTCGAGCGACTGGAGGAGAGGCAACTGTCCGGCGTTGCCCTGATGAATCTTGGTGTAGTGTTTAGAATTCTGGGGGATTTCGATGCGGCGATGAGTCAGTTCCAGCGCGCCAGGTCCCACTTCGAAGAGGTTGGCGACCTGGCGCGTTTGGCGGAACTTCATTACAAGATTGGCATGACCTATCTTGCAAAGGAAATGGCAGAGACTGCACTGAGAGAGTTTGAACTTTCCGCCACGCTGAGCGCCGATCTGAACAACAATAAGATCCGGGGGCTCGCGTTTCTTGGGAAGGCAAGTGCCTTCTATCAACTTGGAGATTTTCGTACTTCGTTATCGCTGGCGGATCAAGCGCTGGATCACTTTTCCATTCATGAGGACAAGCTGCATGTTGCCGAAGTGTACAAGCTCAAGGGGGCGATACACTGCAGCCTGAGGAAGCTGGAGCTGGCCCATTGGTACCTGTTCACAAGCTTGAAGATCAATGCCGAGCTGGAGAATTGCTTCAGTCTTGGGGA
>CAYJNF010000041.1:12938-14182 GCA_964370915.1 uncultured Chitinophagales bacterium | reverse complement strand
GGCTTGAACAGGTCAGGTCGTAGCAACAGGTGCCGCAGTGTCTGCGGCACTTTCATTTTGTGAGGGATTATGAAACGGCGTCATCAAGTAAAATACATTTTTGTTACCGGCGGAGTTGTCTCGTCGCTGGGAAAGGGAATCGCGTCCGCCTCGATTGGTCTGTTGCTGAAACTTCGTGGATTGCGCGTGACCATTCAGAAATTCGATCCGTACCTGAATGTCGATCCGGGTACCATGAATCCGTTCCAACATGGGGAGGTGTACGTAACGGACGACGGCGCAGAGACCGATCTCGATCTCGGACACTATGAACGCTTCCTCGATATCACCACAACACGCAAGAACAATTCAACGACCGGACAAATCTATCACGAGGTGATCAGCAAGGAGCGGCGCGGGGATTATCTCGGGGCCACCGTGCAGGTAATCCCTCACATTACGGATGAAATCAAGCGGCGGTTCGAAGCGCTTGGACAGACCGGCGAGTACGATGTTGTGATCACCGAAGTCGGGGGAACGGTTGGTGACATTGAAAGCCTTCCTTTCCTGGAAGCGATGCGGCAATTCATGTTCAAGCTGGGCGACAAGAATGCGATTGCGATTCACGTAACGCTGGTGCCGTTCATCGGGTCGGCAGGTGAGACGAAGACGAAGCCAACGCAGCACAGCGTGAAAGCATTGCTGGAGCTTGGCATTCAACCCGATGCCCTGATTTGCCGCTGCGACCGGCCGCTTGGTGAAGACGTGCGGGAGAAGATTGCCTTGTTCACAAATGTTGACGCCGATTCCGTCATTGATGGAAGAGACGTCTCGACCATCTATGAAGTGCCGTTGGTGTATGCCGAGGAAGAGGTGGATGAAATCGTCCTCGAAAAACTTGATCTGACATGTCCGCGGCCGAATTTACGCGAATGGAAGAAGTTTGTTGATCGGGTGAAAAATCCTGGAGGTGCGGTGGCCATCGGAGTCTGCGGTAAGTACACCGAGCATCAGGACGCATACAAGAGCATCACGGAAGCATTTGTCCATGCCGGCGCAGCCAACAATGTCCGTGTGAATCTGGAATGGATCCGCGCTGAAGATGTGGAACGGGATGGTGCCGAGAAGTATTTGAAGCATTTGTCCGGTCTGCTGGTGGCGCCGGGATTCGGCGAGCGCGGCATCGAAGGAAAAATCAAAGCCGTGGAATTCGTCCGCAGGAACAAGATCCCGTTTTTTGGCATCTGCCTTGGCCTCCAATGCGC
>CAYJNF010000041.1:0-12928 GCA_964370915.1 uncultured Chitinophagales bacterium | reverse complement strand
ATTGAGTACGCCCGGAATGTTTGCGGGATGGAGCGGGCGAACAGCACCGAGTTCAAACCGACCGATCAGAATGTGATCGACCTGATGCTTGAACAGAAGCATGTGAAGGAGTATGGAGGTACCATGCGTCTGGGTGCGTACGCATGCAAGCTCACCAAGGGATCGAAAGCGCTTCATGCCTATCGGCAAGAGTTAATTTCCGAACGTCATCGCCATCGGTTTGAGGTGAACGACGCGTTCAAGGAAAAGCTGACCGCGAAAGGAATGGGATTCACCGGCATTTGCCCCGAGAACGACCTGGTCGAGATCATCGAGCTGGACGACCACCCGTGGTTCCTGGGCGTGCAATTCCATCCGGAGCTGAGGAGCCGCCCGCGGCGGGCGCATCCGCTCTTCCGGGAATTCGTGAAGGCGGCGATGGAGTTTCAGGACGAAAAACATCGCAAGTCGTAGGATGAAGTTGACACACGTTCCGGTACCTCCAAAAATGTTTCGAGCGTTGCATTCAATCATCACAACGATGGCCTGTCCGGAATGGAGCGCCATGAGGCTGGTGCTACGCGTGCCAGTCCTTTGTGGTGTGCTCTCCGCGTCGATGACACTTGCCCAGACAGATTCAACCCGCACTGCATCGCAGATACTTAAGCAGGATGGCTCAGATTTTCTTCGACTCACCGGTCATGGGTTGACAAGTCCGTTGCGATGGAATGGACATGACCTCCTACATCTCAGCGTCGTCGCAGCAGGAACATTTGCAGCAAGCACGCTGGACGACGAAGCGTTTGATGTTATGAGCCGCAATCACACCCCGGGCAACAACCGATTGGAGAAGGTATTTGAAGCGTACGGCAACGGAATAACCGCCGCGATCCTTGTCGGCACGCTCTATTCCGGCGGACTTGCATTCGAGAACTCATGGATGCGCGAAACGGGGTTGATGCTCGGCAGTGCACTCGTTGTTGCAGCAGGATCAAATGTGGGGTTGAAGTATACCTTTGGCAGGGCCAGACCATACACCAATCTCGGCAATGATGTCTTTCGCCCGTTCATCTTCAAATCGGATTACGTCTCGTTTCCTTCCGGCCATACCGTGGTTGCGTTCACGGTTTCTTCCGTGCTCGCCCGGCGCATTGGCAACGTATGGGCATCCATTGCACTCTACACGGCGGCGACACTCGGCGGTGCCTCACGCTTGTATTCGCGCAACCACTGGTTTTCGGATGACGTGTTTGCCGCCGCGCTTGCCATCAGCGTGTCTCACTCCATCGTGTCGTGGTATGAGCGAGGTATGAGGGAGGATGACACTGCCTCGAATGTTCAAATCATACCGCAAGGCAACGGCGTGACTGTGGTGTGGACGTTTTGACGATGGCGATTGGTTGAGTGGGCTATAGCTCTGTGGAACCCTCATCGAGATCTTTCGCTCATGCTTGAGCAACTCGTACACAAGCTGAAGGTCGAGGTGGTGTAGGACTCATTTGCGAATCAACCCTCATCCCGGATAAAGCTTGGCTGGCGGTTTCCTTCCACAAAGGCTCACCTGAGGAGTAACAACTTTTTTGCCTCCACAAACTCTCCGGCCCGCAACCGATAGAGATACACGCCGCTTGCCAGGTTCTTCGCATCAAACGCAACCTCATGCATCCCTGCCGGTAATTCACCGTTGACAAGTGTCGCAACTTCTCGCCCCAACAGGTCAAACACACGTAGGGACGTATGGCCATACGTCCCGACAACAAATTGAATCGTCGTTGTCGGGTTGAACGGATTCGGGTAGTTCTGCTGCAACGCGAATTCCGAGGGGCGTTCTGCAATCACGCGCGCTTCAGTCAATCGTATGAAAGGAGAATAGGTCACCGTGCCGAATACCGCGCTGTCAGGCCGGTGTACAATCCACTGTTCGACAAGAAGTGAATCGTTCGTTCCCCAATTATTGTTTTGCGCAAAGATGTCCTGCGTTCCATTGTTATACAACTGATAGATCACACCCCCATTGTTGTTGTTCTCAAAAACATTCTTTCCGTCGTCGGACGTATCGGCGTTGGTCAAGTTGCCGATATTGGGTCGCGGCGAATTGGTCAGCCCTGCCGACGAGACGACGGTGATTCCCCAATAGTTCCCCTTGATACGATTTCCCGTAATGACCGGCGCGTTCGAGGGGCCGCCTGCTTGCATGGTGATGCCGCTGCCCGAAACCATCGGGTCGGGATTGATGCGATTATTCTCAATGCGATTGTAGCGGATCATGGGTTGAATCACGCCGCCGGGAGAGAATGCCGTTGTCGCGACACCGAAACTGTTGTCATGCATGTAGTTGTTCTCGATCAGCGGACTGCACACATCGCTCGCACTGAGCGTGCTCAGCCCGATGGCACCCGAGCGGTAATAACTCTGATTGAAAAATTCATTTCCACGGATAATCGGGTTGTTTGTTCCCTGTCCACCCACGGCAATCGCGTTGCGCGCCCCCGTGTTCTGATAGTTGTTGTACGAGAAGACATTGTTTTCGATGAGCGGTGATGAATTGACGTTAACTGTGATACCGGACTGCCGATTGTATGTAAACACGCAGTTGCGGATCGTCGGGCTTGCAGTAAACGTGCGGACACCGTTGGAATTGTTTTTTGTAAAGAGACAGTTCATAATTGTCGGACTTGAATTCAAGCAGTGAATGCCCTCGGCCGCATTCATGATTCTGCAATACGCGAAGACACACTGCGAGTCCACCGCGCTGTCTTCTATTCTGAATCCCCGGTACCATCCGGCGCTGTCGGTCGTTCCTTTGATGATAATCGAATCGGTCAACGTACCGATGGCGCGAAGAATTCCGAGCACGGTGAACCCTTTTCCTGAACCCGCAGTAACGCTGATGATCGAGCCTGGCTGAAACGTCAGCCGGTCGGCCGGCGAAACAGTGATCGTGTCATTCATGGTGTAGTTCGGAAATGCCCCGACAAGTGTTCCACCGGAGCGAACAACAAGACTATCGAGATTCCAGTTGATACCCGTATTCGGTGTTGTGTAGCCTGCCAGAGACTCTACAACAACAAATAGTGAGAGAACAGAAATGATGGCAAATCGCATGATGACTCCTTCGTTTTCGGATTGGTGATAGTAAAGATTTATGCTGAAGAGGGAAGATCTGCGACGGTTTTTGTCGCGCTAATTGCGTTCGAGCAGCATCATCGTCTCAACAGTTGCGGTGCCGGGGAACATGTCGAATGGAATCGCCCGCTTGATGCTGTAGCCACTTTTTGTCCAGCGTTTCAGCTCGGGATGAATCAAATCGATCTCACAAAAAATGTGAACAACGCGGGCCGGTTGCTTCGCGGCAAGACATTCAATCACTCTCTTGGCGGTGCCTTTTCGTGGCGGATCAAGGATTACAACGTCCTGAGGATTTGTATTCTTCAGAATGCGTTCAAGAGTTTCGTCGTTGATGTCACTGCGAATAAAGCGCGCATTGGCCACCCGTTGCCTCTTTGCATTCGCCACTGCGGATTCAATGGAAGCCCCCGACAATTCCACGCCCACGACGGAGCGCACACTGTTGGCGAGACAGAGCGCGAACACGCCGTAGCCGCAGTAGAGATCGAACAACGTCGACTCCTTCGTTGGCTTGAGCATGGCCTCAGCGGTTCTGATCACCGTATCAAGTATCGACTGATTCACTTGAGAAAAGGACAGCGGCGAGTAGAGAAAGCTCCGGTTCAGCACCCGATGAAACAACTCCGGTTTACCAAAGAGCTTCTTGAATTTTGGCTGGCGATTCTGATTGCGCGATCCCATGTAGTACTGGGGACTCGAATCATCTTCATAGACGAACATGCCGATGATGCTCGGGACTTTGTTCGTCAACGACTTCGAGAGAGTATTTGCGGCGCGTACGACTTCAGGAGAAATGTCCTGCACATTGAGAATAACAGTTTGTTCGGTGTAGTTTCCCTTGACTATAGCATAGGTGAGCGCTTTGGCCAGACGGCTTGCATACGGCTTTTCAATGCTTACTTGCAATTGTTGGTAGATGGTTGTGTGTTCAGGAGGCTCTATGGCGCAGTGGAGAACGTTGAGAGGCTTCAGCACACCGGACTCATCCGGGCTGATGAGTCCGAGCTTCACCCCGCCGCTGTAGGTGAACGCTTTTCGTTTCGACGTTGTACGATAATGTCTGCCCAATGGGGACGCAACAAGAGGTTCAAGCGGAGTCGAGATGCGAAGCGTCTTCCAGAACTCCTGTAACGCTTGTTTCTTCAATTGCAATTCGGTCTCATAGTCAAGCGACACGGCGTAGCAGAGTCCGCATTTATGACCGCGTGAAGACTGGCATTCGTCTCCGGCAAGTGAGCGGGGAGAAACCCTGGCGGAATGAACAACGGAACTGAAGATCTCGGAAAATGATTTCAATGAGTATTCGTCGCTCCGTCCTTGAGTGTCACTAGGGCCGCGCGGAGTCGGGGCAGCATGTCATCGATTTCCTGCAACGAGACCGTGCCGATCGATAGCCTGAACCACCCGCTGTCTTCGGTCATGCCAAAAGCCTGGAACGGAACAATGGCAAGTCCGGCCTCAAACAACAGGTATCGCCTCACATCCTCGTTGGTGTGCAGCGTTGCTCCGGCAGGAGTTTGTTTGCCGATGAGCGCAAAACGTGCTGTAAGGTAGATTGCACCCATCGGCGTAATCGCATCCACAGCGAATCCTTCGCGCCGTAAGCCAACAAGACCGGCGTACAGCGCATCGAGCCGCGCCTGGATGCCAGCCTTCATTTCTTTGTGGTAGCCGTTGATCTGGTCTGTTGCGCTGAGGAGTTTCGCAACCGCAACTTGTTCTGCGCGGGGCGCCCATGCGCCCACATGCCCGTTGAAGCCCGACATCTTCTGGA
The DNA here is from genome assembly GCA_964370915.1 of uncultured Chitinophagales bacterium. GTDB lineage: Bacteria > Bacteroidota > Ignavibacteria > UBA10030 > UBA6906 > CAADGV01. The sequence goes on along the minus strand of CAYJNF010000041.1, from coordinate 8,046 downwards.
CAATGTCGGCTGGTCCGACTACCCAGCCAACACGCACACCGGTGGCTGCAAACGGTTTCGAAATTCCATCAACAAAAATTGTGTACGGGGCAATCTCCGGACAAAGACTCACGGGATTGTAGTGCTGCGTCGCGCCGAATGTGAGCATCCAATACACCTGGTCGTACAAGAGAAATAGCGGGCGCTCCGAGCGTGATCTTCTCGCATTCTCCTCAAGGACGAGATCGCAAATTCCAAGCAGCGTTTCTTTGGTGAACGCCGTTCCCGTGGGATTAAGCGGCGAGTTGAGTGCAAGCAGTCGGGCATTGCGCACTGCTCGCTCAAGTGTTTTGTGGGTTGGTAGAAACGCGTCGTCACTTGCGCATGTGACAGGAACTCCCTGCGCCCCGATCAGATGACAGTAGTGATTGTTGTTCCACGACGGCACAGGATACACAACACGATCGTCCCGATCGACGACAGCACGGTAGGCGGCATAGATGCCGGGTCGTGAGCCGCCGGTGACCAGCACCGATTCGAGAGTGTACTGCAGGTTCAGCCATCGTTCGTAAAATGCCAGTATGGACTTTTTCAGGACGAGCATGCCGTCGGATGGCGGGTAGTTGGTTTCTCCGCGCTTCAGGGCATCGAGAATATTCTCCTCGAGGAACCGGGGAATGCGGAATTCCGACGGGCTGAAATCGCCGACCGTGAGATTGCAGATGGATTTCCCTTCTGCCACCATCGCACGTATGTCCCCGGCAATCTTCAGAATCTCCGAGCCAATCAATCCCTCCGCCATCGTCGAGACGCGGCGCGCCTTCGCCGTTCGTTCCCTCTCTGAGACATCTACTTTCAACATGACTCGCTCCGTACTGTGACACATTCGCCCGGCGCAATATACAAGATTCACCGTCAAGATGGAATGGTGTGTCTACCGCGCGGCGAAAGTGATAGCACCGATTGTAGAATCAACCAATCAACAATTCCGCGCGGTCTCAGAAATTGACCTTTCTCTCAGAATCACATTGAATGATTCGATGGCATGTGGATTGAACCGATGAAGGAAAATAATTGACATACCACATCACAGTATGATACATGAAACAGCTTAGGGAAATCCGCTCTTCCTATCAGGCAAAGCTCATGGCCGCTTTTGCAATTCCATGGCTGGCCATTGTCATCTTCGGGCTCACGTATTATCCGGCGAACCAGCGCAAGTCAAGTACAGAGGCCGCAAGAAAACAGGCGCTGACGCTGAGCGAGATGCTCGCATTCTCTGTTGGCACCGGGTTGAACGAAAGCAATTTCGAGATGGTGCGCCGCGCGTTCGATTGGGCGAAAAAGGACAGCAACGTTACCTATGTAACGATTGTCGGCGATGGGGATTCCTCTGTCATGGCGTACAATCCGCGCAATGCAACGCTCGACCGAAACTTGAAAATATCGGAACAGTATGTTGAGATCGATGAGAACAGTATCTCGGTGTACACGCCCATAGCGTCACGACAACGGCAGCTCGGCGGGATCGTGCTTGTCTATTCGCTGGACACCTACAGAAAAGAGATAGACGAACAGCGACTCGTATCAATTGTTGTCGGAGGTTTTGTCTTTATGATCGGTCTCTATGGCATCATCCTGCTCGCAAAGGAAGCGGCCAAAGTGAGACAGTTCAACAAAGAGCTGCAGCAGCGCGGGGTCGAGCTGGAAGAAGCACGCAGGGCAGCAGAACAGTCGGCCAAATACAAATCGGAATTTCTCGCAAACATGAGCCACGAGATTCGTACCCCCATGAACGGCATCATCGGCATGACCGAGCTTGCTCTCGACACGGATCTCAGTGTGGAGCAACGCACGTATCTCGACACCGTCCGCAGCTCATCGGAAGCGCTTCTGACTATCCTGAACGATGTGCTCGATTTCTCAAAGATCGAATCGGGCAGGCTCGAGTTGGAAGCCACGGAGTTTGATATTCGCGATACCATCGGCATGGTTCTCAAAGCGCTGGCAGTGCGCGCCCACCAAAAAGAACTGGAGCTTGCCTGCGACATTGCCTCGGATGTTCCGATGCGCGTGGTCGGCGATCCGGTTCGCATGAATCAGATTATTACCAATCTTGTCGGCAATGCCATCAAGTTCACCGAACGCGGCGAGGTGTCGCTGCACGTGCACAGTGAGCTTCTTTCGGATAAGGATGTTGTGTTGCGCTTTGCAGTTCAGGACACAGGCATCGGCATTCCGGCAGACAAACAGAAGCGCATCTTCGATCCGTTTTCGCAGGCCGATCACTCGATCACAAGGCGGTTTGGCGGCACAGGGCTTGGCTTGTCCATCTCCACACAACTCATTGAGTTAATGGGGGGAAAGCTGGCAGTGGAAAGCGAAGTGGGGCGAGGCAGCACCTTCCATTTTTCGGCACGGTTCAACCTGCGGCAACACCAACCTGTTATTGTCGGCAATGCCGATCATTCACTCGACAACTTGAGCGTTCTTGTTGTGGATGATAACGCGACATCGCGGTATATCCTCGACGTGATGCTTACGAACTGGCGCATGAGGCCGCGTCTTGTCGATAGCGGCAAGTCTGCATTGGAAGAGTTGATGATCGCGCAGCGAGCCGGAACTCCGTTTGCGCTGATGCTTCTTGATGTGATGATGCCGGAAATGGACGGCTTTGAGCTTGCCGAAGAAATGCAGCGACGCAGTATCACGCAGCAAACGAAAATCATCATGCTGTCTTCCTCCACCCAAAAGGGAAATGCCGATCGTTGCCGGGCGCTGGGCATTCGCACATACTTGAAGAAGCCGATCATTCAATCCGAGTTGTTCAACGCGATCATGGAGACCCTGCTCACCCAATCGCCGGAACAAGCCAACACGGCGCATAAAGTGTTGAGCAACGAACCCGGTCTGACGCGGCACTTGCGCCTCCTGTTGACGGAAGACAATCCGGTCAACCAGATGTTTGCAGTCGCAATCCTCGAGAAGAAAGGGCACGACGTTCGAATCGCCAACAACGGGAAGGAAGCACTCGACATTCTTGAGAAAGAAAAAATCGATGCGGTCTTGATGGATATTCAAATGCCCGTGATGGACGGTCTTGAGGCGACCCGCCAGATTCGTCAGCGTGAGAAAACAACCGGACGACATATCCCGATCATTGCGATGACAGCACATGCGATGGCAAAAGATCGCGAGGAGTGCATTGCTATTGGCATGGATCACTATGTTTCCAAACCGATCCGTACGGAACACCTGTTTGAAATCCTCGATGGAATTGCGCCGGCAAACCGTGATGTGCCGGCAGAACCGCCGGTGCAGCGTCCCGAAATACAACTGATGGAGCCAGCAAGTGCGATGAAGAATACGAACGTTCGGCCTGTGGTTGATGCTGCGATCTTTGACCGCGAAGAAGCATTGAAGCAATGTTTGGAAAGCACAGAATTGCTCGGGCAGCTTGTTCAGGTGTTCATGAAGAACGCAGACCAGATGATGGCAGAGATCGCCGGGGCAATCGAGCGCCAGGACCCCAAGGCATTGCATAGATCCGCGCATACGTTTAAGGGGGCAGTCGGCAATCTTGCGGCAAAGAATGCGTACGAAACCGCATTACGTTTGGAACAGATGGGGCGAAACAACAATCTTGCCGGTGCAGAAGAAGCGTTTGAAGAATTACGCCAGGTACTTAGTCAATTGAAGGAATGTGTTCGGGAGTTTGAAACGCTCGTAGCGTGACGTAGAAAGGTGATCATGCAGCATATGGAACATGACAACAAAGCCAGAATCCTCATCGTCGAGGATGAACCAACGCAAGCGATGAAGCTGCAATTTATTCTCAAGCAGAATAACTACGCAGCCTCGGTTGCGACGAACGGCATGCATGCCTTGGAGCTGATGAGAAAGGAACGGCCCGCCCTTGTCATCAGTGACATCATGATGCCTGTGATGCACGGTTATGAGTTGTGTCGTGCCATGCGCGCCGACCAAACTCTCAGAGATATTCACATCATCTTGTTGACCTCGCACTCAGACCCGACGGATGTTCTGCATGGGCTCGAGTCGGGAGCAGACACGTTCATTGCCAAACCGTATGACACGCAAAAGCTCTTGAGCTGCGTGCGCTCAATGCTCGATGCACCGTCCGGCCAACCGGCAGCCGATTCTACAGCGACAATTGAAATTGTCTTTGAAGCAAGGAAGTACTCCATCAGCGCCAACAGGCAACAGGTCTTGAATTTCTTTGTGTCGACGTATGAGTCGATGATCGAAAAGAATGGCGAGCTTGCCAAGGCGCGCGATGAGCTGAAGTCACTGAGTGAAACGCTTGAAAAGAAAGTCGAAGAGCGAACCCAATGGCTCAAGGAGGAAATTGGAGAACGCCACCGTGTCGAGGCGCAGATTCGTGAGCAGGCGGCGCTCCTCGACAAAGCGCAGGATGCGATTGCTGTCCACGATCTTGAAGGACACATTGTGTATTGGAACAAGAGCGCAGTGCGGCTGTACGGCTGGACGTCGGAGGAGATTCTCGGCAAAAATGCCAACGAAATGCTGTACAGACGCGTGGCATTTTCCCCTTCCAGCAATCCGCTGAAGGTTGCTCTTGAGCGCGGCGAGTGGAGCGGTGAACTCAAGCAAATGACGAAAGACGAAGTAGAAATCGTCGTGCAGAGTCGGTGGACTCTGGTTCGTGACAATGAAGGAGAACCCAAATCGCTCCTCGTTATCAACAGCGACATCACGGAAAAGAAGCGGTTGGAGGCGCAAGTCCTCCGCACGCAGCGTATGGAAAGTATCGGCACGCTGGCCGGCGGCATTGCACACGATCTGAACAATGTCCTCTCACCCATTCTCCTTTCGGTCAATTTGCTCGAAAGAAAACTCACTGATGATCAGAGCAGGCAGATCCTCAAACTGGTGGAAAGCAGCGCCCGCCGCGGAGGCGCTCTCGTGAAACAGGTTCTCACATTTGCCCGCGGCTTTGAGGGCGAACGGACGTTGATGTCGCTATCGCATATCGTAAAAGAGATGCAGACGTTTGCGATGCAATCGTTTCCGAAAACCGTGGAACTGAAAACGTATCTCAACAAGTCGCTCTGGAATATTCACGGCGATCCGACGCAGGTGCATCAGGTACTGCTCAATCTGTGTGTGAACGCACGCGACGCAATGCCGAACGGCGGCACCGTGTCGATCTCGGCCGACAACACGACGCTTGATCGAAACTATGCGGCAATGAATCCCGAGGCAAAGCCGGGGCCGTATGTTGTGCTGAAAGTGAAAGACACCGGCACCGGCATTCCGGCCGAGGTTCTGGATCGGATTTTTGAGCCATTCTTTACGACGAAGGAAGTTGGCAAAGGAACCGGCATCGGCCTTTCAACACTCCATGCAATCGTCAAAGGGCACAGCGGGTTTGTGACTGTGCAGACAGAGATGGGCAAGGGCACAGAGTTTTCAGTGTACCTTCCTGCCCTTGAGTCAACTTCTGCTGAAGCGGCTGAGCAGCAAGAAGTGGCAGTCCCGGAAGGCGACGGTCAGCTCGTTCTGGTTGCCGAAGATGAACCAATCATTCGCGAAATTACCAAGGACTCTCTGGAAAGACACGGGTACCGTACTGTGGTCGCCAATGACGGCATTGAAGCGCTCTCTCTTTATTTGCAGCACAAAGAGGATATCAAACTTGTTGTTCTGGATATGATCATGCCGTACATGGATGGTCCCTCGACGATTCGTGCGTTGGAGAAGATGGATCCGAATGTGAAGTTGATAGCAGTCAGCGGCTCGACGGAAAAATTCAAGGCCGCAGAAGCGGCAAGCAGGAAACCGCTTCGTTTTCTTCCCAAGCCGTATACAACAGACAAGTTATTGCGAACGCTCGACGAGGTACTGCACCAGGCAGCATAGCTACAGAGTTTCCGATCTCCCGTGCCGTTGGTGCGAGAGGTGGATGGGTGACCGTTGGTGGGGGACTAACGGTCACTTCTTTTTTTGCGCCCGGCCATCACTGGTACAGTTACGACATCACGTTTACGCATCTCACAAAGAGGGTTTTCGTTTGCGTTCCCGACTTGCGGTTGATTCTATGCTTGCGCTTGTCTATATTGAAGCAGCTTCGTGTTGACCTTTCAAACGATTTCATCTACTCAAGGAGAGAATCTCTCATGTCAGATCTATCATTGGATGCTTTGGGAATGGTAGAAACCAAGGGCCTCGTGGGATCCATCGAGGCGGCCGATGCCATGGTAAAGGCTGCCCGCGTAACGCTCATTGGCAAAGAAGTAATCGGTGGCGGGTACGTGACCGTCATGGTGCGCGGTGATGTCGGCGCGGTGAAAGCGGCGACCGATGCAGGCGCGGCGGCGGCTCAGCGAGTCGGCGAACTCGTCTCCGTCCACGTTATTCCGCGTCCACATGCCGATGTCGAGATGATTCTTCCCAAACGTCCTGCAGCAAAGTAATTCCAGAACTTATTCTTCACGCCAGCTCTGATATATACGGAGCTGGCGTTTTGGTCAATAGCTATGATGATGCTTGAATACGCGTTAGGGATGGTGGAGACCAAAGGACTTGTGGGTTCCATCGAAGCTGCCGACGTGATGGTGAAGACCGCAAATGTTCGCCTCGTCGACGCAGAGTACATCCGCAACGGATACGTGACGGTTAAATGCATCGGTGAAGTTGCCGCGGTCAAGGCAGCGGTCGATGCAGCGGCGGCTGCTGCACAGCGAGTCGGCCAGCTCATTTCAACGCATGTGATTCCCCGTCCAGCGGAAGAGGTTGAGATCGTCATCAAAAAGCAGGTGCCGCAGCCACGCGTTCCCGCTTCATCCAACACATCAGAACCACCCGCTTCCGATGAACAGTCAGTCCGCCAAAAGAAATCCGAAACGCTCGACATGTTCGTTGCAAGTGCCGATGACGATGAATATCGAACCCAGCTTGAAGCCATGACGGTACACCAACTTCGTACGCTCGCGCGTGAAGTAGGCGACCTGACGATTATTGGCCGGCAGATTTCGAAAGCAAACAAGAAACTGTTGATCGGTGAGTTGATGAAGAAACGGGCCCGATCGTAGATGGTCGTGCGCCATCTGAAACTCCATCGGTTTTACACTGATGGAGTTTTTTGTTTTATTGTGAGTGATGAATAACCGGAACATCCCCATAATGCTTGCGACCACGCTGTTCGCCATACTGATATGGTTTTCCGTCAGTATGAGTGAGCAGTACCAGGTGCACGTAACCGCGCCACTCATTATCCAGAGTCTGCCGCCCGGAAAAGGAATCAGCAGTCCGTTGCCGCGCGAGGTTAAGCTCACGTTCTTCGATACAGGCTGGCGTCTCGCAAAACTTGCCTGGAATCCGGGAGTGGCGTGGATCGTTGACTTCGCAACGCTGCCACGGCGTGGCCTCACCCTTCGCGATTTCTCCGAACAGCTGAGCGGCCGACTGGGCGTTCAGCCAATTTCCATGAGCCCGGAATCGATCTACATTACACTGGATGCGCTTGAATCAAAGCGCCTACGGGTGGTGCCGCGATTCTCCGCCGACTATCGGGATGGCTACGGACAGGTCGGGACCGCGGTCGTTACACCGGAGAGCGTGACCGTCACCGGTGCGCGCTCACTGCTTCAGCATATCTCCGAATGGCCCACTCAGGTGCTCGAGTTTTCTCAACTCCGTCAGCCGGTCGATATCACCATCCCGCTCGACGATACACGGCCTTCGCTGACGTTCGATCCGAATCAAGTGCAGCTGCAAATCGACGTTCAGCAGCTTGCCGAGAAAACGTTCTCGGATATTCCGGTTGAGTTGGTATCGGTGCCGCAGAATAGAGAGATTATTCTCAGCACACCAAGAATCGAGGTTGTGGTGCGGGGAGGCATTGAACAACTTGCTCGCATCAACCGCACCAGCTTCCGGGCAGTGATCAACTATCGCACCATACTCGAGGATACCAGTGGCGTTGTGCAGCCGGAACTTACCGCGCCTTCCGTTGTACAAATTGTGAAACGCACACCCGAACGTTTGAGCTACATCGTTCGAAAGAATCCGTAGACATTCATT
>CAYJNF010000040.1:10850-14200 GCA_964370915.1 uncultured Chitinophagales bacterium | reverse complement strand
GCAAGCTAACCGCGCTCATCGCTTACGGGGCCTCGCCGCGCGCAACAATCAACCTTGCCATTGGCGCGAAGGCGTACGCGTTCATCAAGCGGCGCGGATACGTCATACCGGAAGACGTGCGGGCGATTTCGCTCGACGTTCTGCGTCATCGTGTGGCGGTGACGTACGAAGCAGAGGCGGAAGAAGTGAGCTCAGAGCAAGTCGTACAGGAAGTGTTGAACAAGATTGAGGTGCCATAGGGCTTGCTCGCGCAAAGACGCGAAGGCGCAAAGCTAATCCCTTTGTTGGGATGATCCTCTCTGCCTCGAAATTATTTGGAGCGGTTATGTCTGAGAATGAAATCGCGCATCATGTTGTTGATGCTGCGTTTAAAATTCACACAACGCTGGGCCCAGGACTTTTAGAATCTGTCTATGAGCGGGTGCTCTCATACGAATTGAAAAAACGAGGACTGAAACACGTTTGCCAAAGGCCTGTCCCGATTGTGTATGAAGCGGTTGAATTTGACGAGGGGTTCCGTGCAGATATTATCGTGGAAGAAAAAGTCATCGTTGAGCTAAAATCCGTTGAGACGATTGCTCCAGTTCACAAGAAACAACTGTTAACGTATATTCGCCTTGCCGACAAGCGGCTGGGCCTACTGATCAACTTCGGATCGCCGATTATTAAGACCGGGATAACTCGTTTAGTCAACAAACTCGAAGAATAGATCTTTGCGTCGCTGCGTCTTTGCGCGAGATTATTGACATATGGACACCCGAGAGCTACTAAAAAAAGTCAGACAAATAGAGATCAAAACCCGCGGACTGGTGAACCAGGTCTTCTCCGGCGAATACCATAGCGTGTTCAAAGGACGGGGCATGGAGTTCTCCGAAGTCCGCGAGTACCAGTTCGGCGACGACATCCGCATGATCGACTGGAATGTGTCTGCGCGCTTCAACCATCCATTCGTGAAAGTGTTTGAAGAAGAGCGGGAGCTGACCGTCATGATGCTGGTCGACTTCAGCCGTTCGGGGAGTTTTGGGTCCGGTCAACAATTCAAGAGTGAAATTGCGGCGGAGATTTGCGCCGTGCTTTCGTTCTCTGCGATCAAGAATAACGACAAGGTGGGATTGATCCTGTTCACGGACCGGATCGAGAAGTTTGTTCCTCCGAAAAAAGGGAGGGCGCATATTCTGCGTATTATCCGTGAGCTGATCTCCTTTGAGCCGGAAGGCACCGGAACGGATATCAAGGCGGCACTGGAGTATTTCAATCATGTGAACAAGAAACGGACGATTGCATTTTTGATCTCTGATTTCATCGATGACGGGTACGATCAGATACTGCGGATTGTGAGTAGAAAGCACGATGTCATTGCCATCGAGCTGTCGGATCCGCGTGAGGAGGAATTGCCGGACGTCGGGATGATCAAGATGCGCGATGCCGAAACGAACAAGGAACGATGGGTCGATACGGGTGACGCCGGAGTGCGGACGCATTTCGCACAATATTGGACCGAACGCCGCGCGGCACGCAAAGCGTTGTTCACCCGCAGCAGAGTTGATGCGATTCCGATTCGCGTTGATCGTCCGTACATCAAGCCCATTGTCGATTTCTTCAAACGAAGAGAAGCCCGCTTGTGACGAAGAGAGACATTGTTTTTTTTGTATCTGCCGTGCTGTGGTGTTCGCTGCCGTTGTATGCCCAGGCGCCGGCGGCACGAGCCTGGACTGACTCGACCTCATTTCTCATCGGCGATCCGATTACGGTTCATGTCGAGTTGCATCACCCGGGCGATGCGACGTTCACCACGCTTGTTGGCGATACGCTGGGAGTGTTCTACGTTCTCGGCCGCGATTCGGTTGAGCAAACGACCGGAACAATCTCAAGGGCAATGATTACCGTCGCAGCCTATGATTCCGGCACGGCAATCCTGCCGCCCATCCAATTTGCCTATCGGGTTCCCAACGACTCTACATTCAAGACGGTTGCAACGAATCCCCTCGTTCTCAAAATCAATTTGGTCGAAGTTGATACATCGAAGGGCATCAAGGACATCAAGCCGGTTCTTTCCATCCCGTTGACTGTTGCAGAAATTTCGTTGATCATAGGATCGATTGTCGGAGCGCTCGTGCTGGGGTACAGTGTGTATATGGATCGAAAGAGAAGGAAAGCACGTACGCCGGAAGAGAAGTACATCCCGCCTCCCAAGCCTGCGCATACGCTCGCGCTCGAAGAACTCGCCACGTTGAAAGAGAAGCATCTCTGGCAGCAGGGACTCATCAAACCGTACTATTCGGAAGTGACGGAGATTGTGCGCCGCTATTTCGAGAATCGATTCGGGTTCATGGCACTGGAGAAAACAACGGATGAGACGATGGACGATCTGCGGCGATACCCGGCGGCGCGACCGATCATTGAACAAACGAGCCGGATTCTCCGTCGTGCCGACCTGGTCAAGTTCGCTAAGTATGAACCGAGCATTCCTGATCACGAAGACATGCTTGCGACGGCATTTGCGATTGTTGATAAGACGAGGGTGATGGACGTGCGGCCGATTGAACACACCGAGTCGAAGGAGGCGGCGCATGTTTGATCCGAACATCGACTTCGCGAACAAGGAATTTCTGTACGCGCTCGCGATTCTTCCGCTGCTCATCGTCTGGTACATTCGACGACACAAACGGTCCACGAGCGACGTTCGATACTCGACACTTCTGCCGTTTGCAAACCTGAAGCCAACAACGAAAGAACGGCTGCGTCATGTGCCGTTTGTTCTTCGCTTGCTGGTCATCGGACTGCTCATTGTCGGTCTGGCGCGGCCGCGCACAACATCGAGCGGCGAGAATGTGTATACGGAAGGGATCGATATTGTTCTGCTGTTTGATATTTCCGGCAGCATGCTTGCCCGCGACTTACAGCCGAATCGCATCGAGGCGGCACGTGATGTAATGATGAAATTCATCGACGGACGGAAGAACGACCGGATCGGGCTGGTGATTTTTTCGGGCGAGAGTTTTACCCAGTGTCCGATGACGCTTGATTATCGTGTGCTGAAAAACCAGCTGGCCGCCGTGAAACAGGGAATCATTGAAGATGGAACGGCAATCGGGATGGCGATTGCGCAGGGAGTCAACCGGCTGAAGGATAGCAAGGCAAAAAGCAAGGTGATTATTCTGCTGACCGATGGCGTGAACAATCGCGGTGAAATAGATCCGCTCACAGCGACGCAGATTGCGCAAACCTTCGGCATCCGCATTTATACAATCGGTGTCGGTACGTCAAAAGGCGAAGCGCCGTTTCCCGTGCAGACGCCCTTCGGCGAACGCATTCAGTTTATGCCTGTCGATGTTGATGAAAAGACACTG
>CAYJNF010000040.1:9710-10840 GCA_964370915.1 uncultured Chitinophagales bacterium | reverse complement strand
CGACGAAAACTGATACACGATGAGCTTTCCTCCTTTCCTTAATACCCCCTTGCTCTGAGCCATAATTTTGTGATTCAGTTCATGATCTGTGAAAGAAAAAGGGATACCCATGATTAGGTAATCAACATCGCCTATACCGAGCTGTTTTACGATTGGGTGTGGATCGCGCTGATCGCACTTGCGCTGGAGCTGATTCTTTCGAACACCTATATGCGAAAGCTGCCGTAACCATGATTCGATTTGCGCATGAAGAGTACCTGTGGCTGCTCGGTCTTATTCCGGTGTTTATTGTGATGTACTGGATTGTCGCGCGTGCACGCAAGAAAGCGTTGGGTCGCTTTGGCACGCTTAACATTCTTTTGCGTCTCGCAGAGTCGGCAAGCAGACCGAAACGGGTAGTGAAATTTGTGGTCTTCCTTCTTGCGTTTGCATTGATGGTGGTTGGCTACGCGAACCCGCAGATTGGTACACGCTTGCAGGAGGTGAAGCAGGAGGGCGTCGATATCTTCATTGCGTTGGATGTTTCGCTCAGCATGAAGGCGGAGGACATCAAACCGAACAGACTTGAAAAAGCAAAGTTCGAGATTCGCAACCTGATTGATCGTCTCGCGGGCGACCGTATTGGGATGGTGGTGTTTGCGGGCGAAGGATACACGCAGTTTCCGCTCACGACGGATTACAGCGGAGCAAAGTTATTTCTCGATGTGGTGGATGTGGATGCTGTACCCATCCCGGGCACGTCACTCGGCTCGGCGATTCAACGGGCGATGGACTCATACGACTTTGAAGAGCCGACGACGAAGGTCCTTGTGATTATCACGGATGGCGAGAATACCGAAGGGGACGCGTTTTCCGTAGCCGAAGACGCTGCAAAGAAGGGAATTCTCATCTACACCATTGGCCTCGGCTCGCCCGAGGGAACGCCGATTCCTGTCTACAATGCCAGCGGCCAGCAGGTGGATTTCAAACGTGATCGACTCGGCAGCATCGTGATGACCAAGCTCGATGAAGTGTCCCTGGAAAAAATCGCTGACATCGGTGGCGGCGCGTATTATCGTGGCACGAATTCGCAGGATGAGCTGAACGAAATCTACAAAGCGATCAATGCCCTGCAAAAAAGGGAGTTTGGC
>CAYJNF010000040.1:0-9700 GCA_964370915.1 uncultured Chitinophagales bacterium | reverse complement strand
CATTGCGGCGGGAATCCTTCTTCTCATCGTTGAGTTATTGATTTCAGAAAAGAAGATTGGATGGTTGGCGAAATGGAATCCGTTGAAGAGGGAGGTTGAAGCATGAGGGGATATTGGTTAGTCATTGGTCATGTGTTGCTGGGCGTAAGTCTGGTGCACGCGCAGTCCGTCCGCTCGTTGGTGAACAATGGCAACGATATGTACGACGAGAGCAAGTACGCTGATGCCGAGGTGAACTACAAAAAGGCTCTTGAGAAGGACGTTACGTCTGTGCCCGGTCATTTCAATCTGGGAAACTCATTCTACCGGCAAAACAAATACGATGAATCGGTGAAATCGTTTGAAGATGCCATCCAGCGAAGTCTAACCAATTCGCAGAAGGCACGGGCGTACTTCAATCTGGGAGATGCCCACGTAAAGGCGCAAAAGTATGAGGACGCAGTGAAAGCGTTCACGGAATCGTTGAAGCGTGCGCCGGACGATCAGGAGGCGAAGTACAATCTGTCGTACGCATTGCAGAAACTTCGCGACCAGCAGAGTCAGCAAAAGAACCAGCAGAAGAAGGACGACAAGAATCAGGATAAGAAGCAAGACAAGCAGGACCAGCAGGATCAGAACAAGCAGGACCAACAGAAGCAAGATCAGAACAAACAGGATCAGCAGAATCAACAGCAGCAGAACCAACAACAGCAGCAACAGAAACAGCAACAACGCCAGATGTCCAAGGCTGACGCAGAACGAATTCTTGAAGTACTGAAAAACAATGAGAAGGATGTCCAGAAAAAATTGCGGCAACGTGTCGCCGGCCGTCCAAAATCAGATAAGGATTGGTGAGACGATGCGGCTCATGCTCTCACCGATTATCGTCGCGTTGCTTGTTACCATCACAATCACGCACGCCCAGGAAACGACGTTTCAGGCAACGGTGGACAAGAATCCGGTTTCCGTCGACGATCAATTCACCTACTCCCTGGTCTTGTCCAATGCGGGCATGAATGGCGGCAAGAATCTCCGTCTTCCCGGTCTGGAGAAATTCCATGTTCTGATGGGACCGAGCACATCGTCGAGCATGCAAATCATTAACGGCGCGGTGTCGTCCTCGGTAACGTACAACTACACGCTGCAGCCGAAGGACATCGGGAAGTTCACGATCAGCGCTGCATCGATTGAGGCGGGAGGCAAAACCTACTCGTCAAACCCGATAACCATCGAAGTTGTCAGGGGGTCGGCGCCACAACAACAGTCGCGGGCCCAACAAGGCGGAGGGGCCGATGCTGCCGTGCAGGATCAGCTCGCCAGCAATCTTTTCTTGCGCGCAACTCTGGACAAGGCGCGGGTGATGCAGGGCGAGCAGATCAATCTCGTTTACAAGATCTATACCCGGGTCTCTGTCCAAAACTATAATCTCACAAAAGCCCCGACAATGACGGGCTTCTGGAGTGAAGATGCAGAGATGCAAAAGCAGATCCAGTTGTCCAATGAAGTGGTGAACGGCAAACAATACCAGGTCGGCGTCATCAAACGAACGGCGTTGTTCCCGACCCAATCGGGGACGCTCGAGATCGGTCCGATGGAGATCACCACGCTGGTAACGGTGCGCGATCGGAACTGGGATCCGTTCGATGTCTTCAACGGCAATCCGTTTGGACGACAGATCGAGTATGTTGTGAAGAGTGATCCGATACGCGTGAAGGTTGATCCGTTGCCTGCCGGTGCGCCGCTGAGTTTCAAAGGGGCAGTCGGCAAGTTTTCGCTCGCTGCGAAAGTCGACAAGCAGAAAACCAAGACCAACGAGCCGTTGAGTTACCGCGTAACGATTTCCGGAACGGGGAACATCAAAGTATTGGAGACCCCCACGATTGACCTGCCCGCCGACTTTGAACAGTACACGCCCAAGGTCACCGACAACATCAATCGTCGTGATGCCAAGCTTTCCGGATCGAAAACGGTCGAGTATATCCTCATCCCCCGGTATCCGGGAAGGAAGACCATCAAGCCGGTGGAGTTCAGCTATTTTGATCTGGCAAAAGATCACTATGTAACGCTCCATTCCGATGAAATTGAAATCGATGTTGCGCAAGGAGCCGCCGGAGCAACGCCGTTCATTTCTTCGAATTCGCGTGAAGATGTTCAACTGCTCAATCAGGATATCCGGTTCATCAAGGTGGGGCAGCCTTCCCTGGTTCGCCAAGGGTCACATCTGCATACGAGCGGCGTATTTGTCGGCATGATGCTGTTACCACTTGCGGCGCTTGCAGGAGCAATTGTGTATGCGCGACAACGGCAGGCGGTGATGAGCGATGTTGTCGGGTATCGCAATCGCCGGGCGCTCAAGGTCGCGCGCAAAGGACTGAAGAACGCCGAAGTGATGCTCAAGGAATTGTCCGGCGGCAAGGAGGGATCACCGGAACAGAAAATACAATTCTACTCCGAAGTCGCACGGTCGATGTGGAAGTATCTCGGCGACAAGCTGAATATTCAACAGGCAGATCTCTCGATTGACGGGGCCGTGAATGAACTTCTCCGCCGTTCCGTGAACGGCGACATTTCGCATTCGTTGAAATCACTGCTCGAACTGTGTGAGATGGCACGCTTTGCTCCAACGAGTCTCTCTGCCGACGCAATGAAGCAAACGTACGACTATGCGAGCAGAATAATTGTTGACTTGGAACGAACACTGAAATCATGATCAAATATTTTCTCCTCGCGCTCCTGGTACTTATTGCCGGTTCTGTTCATGCGGAAACTCCGGAACAGTTTTTTGCCCAAGCAAACCAGTTGTATCAGCAGTCAAAGTTTCCCGATGCCATCACGAAATACGAAGCCGTGCTTCATGCGGGAGTTGCGAGCGGAGAATTGTACTACAACCTGGGGAATGCCTACTATAAGTCGGGGAACATCGGCAAGGCGATTCTCAACTACGAGCGCGCGCTGAGGCTTATGCCAACCGACGACGACCTTCACCACAATCTTCAACTCGCCAACCTGATGATCACGGACAGAATCGATCCTGCACCCCGGTTATTTTTTTGGGACTGGTGGGATGCCATCAAGGCGTCGGTGTCGTTGAATGCCATAACCTGGGCGTCGTATGTGCTGTTCGTGCTGCTCATCGGTGCGATAATCGTTGCAATCCTCGCTTCCTCGTATGCACGGCGTCGTCTTGCGTTCTTCGGAGGTGTAGCAATTACATTTCTCCTTGCCTTTGCGCTCGTGGTATTTGTGGGAAAGCTGGGTCAGGTGGAGAGTAGAGGGGAAGGAATCGTAACCGCAAGTATCACGACGATAAAGAACTCGCCCGATGCAAAAAGTACGGATGCATTTGTCCTTCACGCGGGGGTCAAGGTATTCATTATTGACAATGTGAATACCTGGTACAAGATTCGTCTCAATGATGGTAAAGTGGGATGGATGGAGCTGAATGCAGTCGAGATAATCTGAAGGTTCGATCGCTTACAGTGAAGGGGTGACCGGCAAGAAATTCGGTGCCAGTGGACTAATGGCCTGAAATTGTGAAAACGTTTTCTGTGCGTTTCGCTCCGACCTACTCACCCGCTGGTACTCCTTCCTTTGCTATAACCTTTTTGATATGCACTTTCCGAGATGACTTCAAGACAAGTATGAACACCTGACGAACACAACGTCCGAATTGATGGGTGTTCATATGTAGCCATGTAAGAAAAAAGTTGCGAATGATCTGTCCATCTGTTGACTTTGCAATATACTTTCGTACCTTAGTCCAGACTGTTCTTGCGCAGCAATTCTCGAGTACAACTCAAGTGATGGGGAAAATGGGGGGTCTTCTACGAAATCACGAGAAGATGATAGGAGGAGTTATGACAAAGAGTAAACGAGTGATGCGGCGACTGATTTTATCGAAGTTGTACGATTGTCTTGCCGATCAGTACCCCGTAATCTACCCCCGCGACGTGTTTGTCAGTGGCGACCTTCCGTTGCACGAGCTTGAAGCTCTCCTTGCCTTTAGAAGCGATCCGCACCTGGAAGAACTCCGGCATGCTCTTGACCGACTCGACAAAGGAACATACGGGATCTGTCTGAGCTGCAAGTCGAGCATCAACCAGGAAGTGCTTGATGCAGATCCTGCGCAGCGTATGTGTTCAGCATGCGAGCACAAGCTAATGCACATTCAGACTTCATCGTACTACCATCATCTGACGACGTAGCAACGTCCCTCTGCCACCGCTGATGAACTGACTCTATCCCTCGCGTGGGCGAGTTGGATTTTTCTGTGCAGTTCCCTACCTTCATACGAATCCGTTCACCATTGTCGCACACCGAAGCCCACAAGGAATAGCATGAAGCGTGACCTCATTTCGTTTGCCGCATGGAGCAAGCAGGAACTTCTCGATGTTTTCACACTGGCAAGCCGGATCAAGCGCGGCGAGATCAAGAATTTTGCCCCGCTTGCCCAGAAGAGCGCCGCGCTGATTTTTGAAAAACAGTCTTTGCGCACGCGTGTCTCGTTTGAAGTCGGGATAGCACAGCTTGGCGGACATCCGCTGTTTCTTCAGCAGGAGACCATCGGCATCGCAACGCGGGAATCGGTGCACGATGTCGCTTCTGTTCTTTCACGGTACAATGAACTGATTATTGCCCGAACTACGAAGCATCTCACCGTTGTCCAGCTTGCCGAGTCGGCGACAGTTCCGGTAATCAATGCGATGACGGATCTTGTGCATCCGTGTCAGGTGCTGGCGGATTACTTCACGCTGCAAGAGAAGGGGAAAAGCTCGCCATCCACACGCATTGTGTACGTTGGGGATGGCAACAACATGGTGAATTCATGGCTTGAGCTTGCTGAAAAAATTCCGATCAATCTCGTTGTGTCTTCGCCGACAGGATATGAGCCACACCCCAGTGTGCTGGAGCAGGCGGAATCGTCGCACGTCAGTAAGATCGAGTTCATTCCCGATCCGATTGCAGCCGCACACAATGCGGACGTGATCTATACGGATGTATGGCCTTCAACGCGCGACACCGGACGGCGGCAGATCATCTTCAAACAGTATCAAGTGAATGCCTCGCTGTTGAAACATGCGAAGCCCGATTGCCTTGTGATGCATCGCCTTCCCGCAAACCGCGGCGAAGAAATCACCCGTGACGTTCTCGATGGGAAACAGTCCGTTGTGCTTGAGCAGGCGGAGAACCGGCTGCACATTCAAAAGGGTGTTGTTGCCTATTTGTTAGGACATCGGCCTTAGAGACGGCTAATGCAGTGTACGCGATGTGCTTCATTGACCAAATTACTGTACGCCTTGAGTGTTGCCCCGCAGTCAAATTCATGATTCCGGGGCATTTTCTTTGGCATGTTGATTGACGCCTTCACATCAGCATGATCATTTAATTTGTGAGGTTGGCATGAAAAAGATTGCAGCACTTCTCATTTGCCTTGTGGGTCTGGGGTTTGGCAGTTCACAACCAACATTTGCTCAAGTATCCCCCGGTGTTTCCTTCAGTGTGTTCTATGATGGCTTGAGTCCGTACGGCGATTGGATTTCTGTCGGTGGCGGTGTGTATGGTTGGCGCCCTGTGGGTGTCGCGACAGGTTGGCGTCCGTATACGGTGGGACAGTGGGCATGGACGGATGATGGATGGTATTGGGTGAGCGATGAGCCGTGGGGGTGGGCGGCATATCACTACGGACGATGGCACTATGATGAATACTACGGATGGATTTGGATTCCGGGATATGATTGGGCGCCGGCATGGGTGGAGTGGCGATACGGTCCTGACTATGTCGGGTGGGCACCATTGAGTCCGTACGCAGTATTCAATATCAGCTGGGGAATTCACTACCGGACACGATGGTACACGCCACATCACTGGTGGTCATTCGTAGGCTGCGGGTACATAACACATCCACACGTCAACAAATATGTCTATCGATCGGATGACAACAGGCGATACATTGGGGCGACGCGCGGCGGCGGAAGTGTGCGCTACAGTGGAGGCCGGATCGTGACTCGCGGACCTGAGCGCGAATTCGTTGAACGCCGCGGCAACATTCGGATCGAGCCGGTACGGGTTCGTGACGTTGGCGAGCAGCGTTCGGAGAGGATTGTCCGCGAGGGCAATCGCGAGCAGATTGAAGTCTATCGTCCCCGCATCGAACATCGGGATGGTGACGTTGGCAGCCTGGGACGTCCAACGCGCCTTCGGGAAGAATCAGGGCGTACACTCGATCTCGATACACGGAAGATCGATGTTCGCGCCCGCGAAGTGGAGCGGGAAGAAGGTCGGGACATGCGGCGCGCGGAAGAGTTCCGGCAACGTAACGAAACAGTTGTCCCGCGAGGACGTGTGGATGGTGACGACACTCGGTCGGGTCGGCAAGCACGGGAGGCGCAAGGCAGAGATGGCCGCCAACCTGATGTGAATAGATCAAGGGAGCGTCAACGCGACGTACAACCGGAAGGCAGACCGCAACAGCGTGAGCGCGGCAGGGAGGGAAGCGTTGAGCGTCCGCGACGGGAAGGATTGCGGAGTCCGAATGTCGAGAAGCCGCAGCGGCGCCCGGAGTTCAGAATGCCCGAACGAAGTCGTGAAGCGCCACGGCAAGCGCCGCAAGGCTCGGGTCGCAGTGGCGGAAGCAGGGGAGATCGTGGCAGAGGCCGGTAATACTCATCGAAACAAAGTCAACCGGACAGCCGTCATTTCAAAAATGGCGGCTGTTCCAACACCGGTCGATACCAGAACCTTTCAGATGTAAACTGCGGATTTCTCTGCATCGATCGTGAAACTCACAAGTTCCACTTTATTGCTCGCCGCACCAGTAACACGTTGCTCGTGTGTCCACAGCCTTGACATGATTTTCAATGCATTGATGTTTTCTTGATCATGTCTTTGTATGAACTCTCGTGCCGAAGATACTGCGGCTTTCTATAGTTGCGGCACTATGCTACCATTCTCACGTACTGCCAAGTCGGACTTCAGCAAGTGGCCGGACTGTTTGAGTGACTTCTGTGACGTCCTGGTGCGAGTAGCTGAAACCCCTTGACTATTGTCCGACAACTTAAACTGGCTAACCAGCTGTTGCAGATTTTCGGTCAAGCGGTTCAGATCCTCTGCAGCCCGGGCAATCTGCTGTGTTGCCTGCGCCGTTTCTCCCGTGATAACCGAAATTCCATCCACATTTTTGGAGATTTGTCCGCTTGCGCTCGATTGTTGTTCACTCGCCGCCGCAATCTGCGTGACCATATCAGTTACCTTCTGTGATGTGACCACTATTTCCTCAAGTGAGGAACCTGCTTTATCCGCTAGTCTGATCCCTTCGTCCACCTGTTTCGTTCCTTCTTCCATCGAACTGACCGCACCCGCTGTATCATGCTGAATGGTCTTGATCATGTCTGCAATCTCTTTCGTTGCTTTGGTCGTGCGCTCGGCGAGCTTGCGCACTTCATCCGCAACAACTGCAAATCCACGGCCTTGTTCGCCGGCACGCGCTGCTTCAATGGCTGCGTTGAGTGCGAGCAGATTCGTTTGGTCGGCAATGTCGTCGATGACGCCGATGATCTCGCCGATCTGATCACTGGACTTCCCGAGCGCCTTTACCGTTTTCGCCGACTTGTTGACAACCTCGGCAATCCGTTTCATTCCGGCCACTGTTTCTTTCACAACCATTCCGCCCAGTTCTGCCGCCTGTTTCGCGTGATTCGCCGTGTCCGCGGTGGCCGACGCAGTCTTTGAGTTCTCAATTATTGTTTTTGTCATTTCTTCGACGGCACTGGCGACTTCGCTGGCCTGAGAGGTTTGTTCCTGCGATCCGGCAGCCATCTGTTCTGTACTGCTGCTGATTTCACTGGAGGCGTTCGCGACTGAGCGAGTGGATTCCCAGACACCCGCCAATGTTTCCCGAAGTCGTTCAGTCATATCTCCCATGGCTCCATAGAGCCTTCCTATCTCGTCGTTGACATCGTATTCTAGATTGACGGTCAGATCACCTGACCCTACACGCTCGGCTCCTTCCACGAGTCGCTGTACTGGTTTCCTGATGCTGCGCTCAAGCCAAAGTGTACAGAGGATTCCGAATCCTATTGCGAGAGCTGTTACCAGAATCGCCGTCATTGTAAGATCGCTATTCTCCTTGTCCATCGACGCTGTTGAGAACCCCACAAGAACCTCGCCCTTCAACGCGTCCGTCTTTACGTCCGCGCGCTTGGCGACTAGAGTGTCACTATTGAGAATAGTATCATCGACGATGACATGTTCAGGGTAGGAAGAAATGACGCTCCCGTCACTTATGAGTGCTACAAGCCTCACGCGTGCATCCGCTTTGGCAAAATCGAATGCCGACTGCGTCGCCCCCAGATCTCCACTCTTCAGCCCAATACTAACGCCGAGCGCGACGGTCTTTGCTGTTGAAGAAACTTCGTTTTCAAATGCATGGCGAAGTGACGCCCTCTGGCGCGCAGGAAAAAAGAGCAGCGTGAACACCGAGAGCAATGCGACGATCGCGAGTACACTGACTCGAATTTTGTTTCGTAGTGTTAAGGCCATTGTTGTGTCCTCTCGCAATGATTGAGAGATGATTCCCGTGTGGAAACATCTCTCTCCCTTTGCTAATGTGCCAGAATCATTATTGAATGCGGCCAATCTCTTTTACTGATGCATCCAGTGCTCCGCTGCTAATGTAGCCAATGGCGTTTTGGTCGTCCGCCACTGCCTTTCGCACTGCCTCATCGTCATTGAGTTTTTTAGGAGCAACAGCCTGTCCGGACAATACAAGTTTGGTCCACTGCAAACGAACCTGGTTTGCAGACTTTCCGACAAAACTGCCATAGAATGTCTTACCAGCTTCTGTATCAGATTGGTCGATGACCTGGATCTTTGCGCCATTTCCCCAGGAGACCGTTGCGCCGGCAAAGATATTCTTAGCTTCCTCTTTGGACACCTTTTGCGTCGAAGTCTTCGCGACGATGATGCTGACCTGTGCCTGCACAGTGGCGGTCGAGCTGATTGCCAGAATGACAACCAACACGGCAGCCGCCATGAAGATATTCTGTATTCGCTGTTTCATGAGACTAATCTCCTCAATGAGTAGTTTAAATTCCGAATGTGAAGGAGAAATCGAGACGGATTTCAGGATAAAGCACGTTCTCTCCATTGAACTTGTAGAAGTGGTAGCTCTGATCGAACTTTACAGCCACTTCCGATGTTGGTCGGTAGATAATTCCGACAGTTGACTTGTTGAATGTGCCATCATCTGCAACGCCCGCCTCGTCGTCTCCACCATAGGTTTTGCTGGCGATGGTTTCAGGATTCTGATACCAATCCCACTGAAGATAGGGGGCCAGTTCTCCGATGCCTGTTTCAAAGGAGTATCCTGCGCGGAGGTACCAGGTCTGGATTACATACACAGCGCTTGTGTTGACGTTTATACCTTTCACAGCCCCCGTTGCGGCGGGGTTTATCAGGAACCTCGCCCGTTGTGTGCTGTTGATGCCCGCGCTCTGGACTACGGTCTTGACCTTCGCTGTATCCCTCACGCCTTCGTGCGAAGAAGTCCAGTACTCACCTTGGAGTGTCAGATTGCTGACCTTCGCTTCGGCATAGACTCCGAAAATCGTGAACTTATCTGACTTCATCCAGTTAATGACGCCACTTTTGGGGGAACCTCCAGAGATCGAAACATTCGGCGTGGCACTGCCAAACGACGAATACCCTGACGTTCCCAACGTGT
>CAYJNF010000039.1:0-14276 GCA_964370915.1 uncultured Chitinophagales bacterium | reverse complement strand
GGTAGGTTTCTCGTGCTGCTTCCCTTTGATGGCAAGATAGGCATCTCAAAGAAAATCACAAGTTTCAAAGAGAAACGGCGTCTGCGCAAGATTTGCCAGAGTCTGTTGCCGGAAGGATTTGGTGCGATCATCCGGACCGTTGCAGAAGGGCAGGAAGATGAGTCGTTCAAGAAGGACTTGCAAGACCTGATTGCCAAGTGGCGCGACATCGAGTCGACGGTGAAGACCGAAACGCCGCCAGCCCTGTTGTACAAGGATCTCGCAACGACGTCGGGAGTGATTCGGGATCTGTTTTCGAATGATGTCTCGCGCGTGGTTATCGACTCCAAGAAGCTCTACAAGGAAATCAGCGCCTACATCAAGTACAATTCGCCGGACATGCTTGAGAAGATCGAGCTGCACCGTGAGCGGCAGCCGATTTTTGACACGTATGGGATCGAGAAGGAAATCGAGACGACGCTGAGCAGGAAAGTATGGCTCAAGAGCGGCGGATACATCATCATCGAGCCGACCGAAGCAATGATGGTCATCGATGTGAACAGCGGACGGTATGCAGCGAAGAAGGAACAAGAACAAAACTCACTGCGTACCGATCTCGAAGCAGCACGGGAAATTTGCCGGCAGTTACGCTTGCGTGATATCGGCGGCATTATCGTGATCGATTTTATCGACCTCGATGATGAAAAGAACAAACGCAAAGTTTGGGAGGAGTTGAAGAAGGAGTTCCGGAAGGACCGTGCGAAAGTAACCGTTCTTCCGATGACGGAATTTGGTCTCGTCCAGATTACGCGCCAGCGCATTCGCCAGAGCATCCTGCACAGCTTCACCGAAGCATGTCCCGCCTGCGGAGGCTCGGGAGTTGTCCAGTCGCGCACCACGACGCTCAATCAGCTTGAGCGATGGCTGCGCCGGTTCACCGGGGAAGCCTGGGAGTTCAAGCTGGTGATGCGTGTGAATCCTTCCGTGGCATCGATGCTGCGCGAAGGACATATCAGCCGCCTGACCAGAATGATGTTCCGCTTCAAAGTGCGCATCAAGCTGGAGACTGATCCGTTGATTCAACCGGGGGACTTTCACTTCATTTCCGTAAAACAAAACAAAGACATTTCTGACCAATTCAAATAAGACACCACTACATGAGCTCGAAACGAACTGCATTCTACGACATTCATGTGGCGCTCGGGGCCAAGGTTGTTGAGTTTGCCGGCTTCGAAATGCCGATCCAATACAGCGGTATAATCGATGAGCACAAACGCGTGCGCGAAAGCGTCGGCGTCTTCGACGTATCTCATATGGGTGAAGTAGATGTTCGCGGGAAGGATGCACTCGCTTTTCTTCAGAAGATTACCGTCAACGATGTTTCAAAGCTTTCAACGGGGCGCGTTCAGTATTCGGCAATGTGCTATGAGAATGGCGGCATCGTGGACGACCTTCTGGTGTATTGTCACGACGAGAACCACTACATGTTGGTGATTAACGCATCCAACATCAATAAGGATTTTGCCTGGATGCAGAAGAATTGTTTTGGCGATGTCGCTCTGAAGAACCGCAGCGATGAGGTTTCGCTGCTTGCTGTGCAGGGGCCGAAGTCGTTGGCGACACTTCAGAAGTTGACGGATGTCGATCTTTCATCGATCCAGTACTATCATTTCGTTGAGGGGAAACTGGCCGGCATCGATATGATTATCTCGCGTACCGGATACACGGGAGAACTCGGATTTGAAATTTATTTTGCACCTGACGTTGCTACGGGAAAAAAGGTGTGGAACGCGGTGATGGAGGCAGGGAAGGAATTCGCCATCGGTCCGGTTGGTCTTGGTGCCCGCGACACGCTACGACTCGAGATGGGATTTTGTCTCTACGGCAACGACATCGATCAGACGACACACCCGCTTGAAGCCGGGTTGGGATGGATTACGAAACTCGACAAAGGCGAGTTCAACGGCAAAAGTGTTATGGTGAACGCAAAAGCCGATGGACTCAAGCGAAAGCTGGTTGGATTCACGTTGTCTGAAAAGGCATTTCCGCGACATGGCTACACGATTCATAACAATGGCGGAAAAATCGGCGACGTGACGTCGGGGACGTTTTCGCCAATTCTCGACAAAGGAATCGGGATGGGGTATGTGCCGGTGACCTTTTCAAAGCCGGGCACTGCAATCGCTGTGATGATCAGAAACAAAGAAACTCCAGCGACGGTGACAGCCTTGCCGTTCATCAAGAAATAGCGCAGTGACGCATTGCCTGCTCACCGCGGCACAGTCGGGAATTTGCACTTCGAAATAGATTTTAGGGGGACACATGCGGGTTGAGCTTTTCTTCACACCTCATCAAGTCGATGAGATGTACCTGCGAGAAAAGACAGTAGTGGTGATTGATGTACTGCGTGCGAGCACCACGATTGCCCGGGCACTGTACAACGGCGCAAAAGAGATCATTCCCGTCACCACTGTCGAAGCCGCGATGAAGATCGTCGGCAATTTGTCCGGCGCAGTGACGTTGCTCGGCGGCGAGCGGAACGGGAAGATGATTGAGGGGTTTAATCTGGGGAATTCTCCGCTTGAGTACACGGAAGAACGCGTCAAGGGAAAGTCCATCGTTTTCAGTTCGACGAATGGTGCACAGGCAATGGTGAAGGCGCGGCACGCGAAGGACATGGTTCTGTGTGGATTCGTGAACCTGTCGGTGGCGGTGGAATTTTTGCAGGCGACAGATCGCGATGTGACAATTCTCTGTTCAGGACGGGCCGGCGATTTCTCAATCGAAGATACCGTTTGCGCCGGAATGCTGATCAGCAAACTTATGGAATCGGTCGGGAAGCCGATTGAATGTGGCGACGCGGGAAACGCGGCAATCACGCTCTACAAAAGCGTGAACAAATCAATCCCGAAAATGCTTGCGCGGTCTCAGCACGGGCAGTACCTGACGGAGATTGGATTCGGCGACGACCTGAGAGTGTGTGCCGAGATTGACTCGATTCCCGTGCTGCCCCTGCAGCAGGGCAATGTCGTCAAGCTGAAAGCGGCAGAGAAAGTTTCTCTCGTTTCATAACGTCCTGAAGGGACTTTCGACGAGTCGAATCGTCGACTTTCGGAGGAGGAAGCATGGCAAAAAATCTTCGTGCACAGGACGAATTGAACAAAGCCCGGAACGCGGCAAAAGCCCCCAGATCTTCTGCGAAGCAAGGGTCAACCCGCAAGACTTCCATTTTTGCCCTCTTGTTGATGGCATTTGCCATCCTTATTTTCCTCGCCCTGGTTTCATATGATGCAAGTGACGAGGCAAACGCCGACCTTCGCTTCACGGACATCTACAAAGTGTTCACCGCCGATCCTATCGTCAAGGCAAAAGCCGATACTGCCCACAACTGGCTCGGTCTCGTCGGCTCGATGATTTCCGAATTCCTCATCAAATCCACAATCGGCTACAGCATCTTTTCGCTTCCGTTTTTGCTGATGGTGTTCGGTTGGACTATCCTTCGCAGAAAGCAATTCCACCGCCTCTTCGTGATCACAAACTACACCCTCGTCTTTTCTCTGCTGCTCGCGATGGTATTCGGTATGATGCGCGTCATTTCGAATGGTGCGTGGATGGGAATGGAATGGAGTGGCGTGGTTGGTGATTTTCTCTCTTTGATTCTCTCGCAACTCCTGGGAAGAACCGGCGGATCAATTCTGCTGCTGACGGTTTTCTTCTCTGCAATTGTTATGGCGGTGGATCTTGATCTTCACGAACTTGCGGATCGTGCAAAGGCAGTGTACCTGCGTCTGATGGATTGGCTTGAACGAAAGCAGGAAGAATGGGAACAGAGAGCAGCGGAGAGACGCGAAATCGCCATCAACAAACATGATAGCGAAGAAGAGCTTGAAGGTGAAAGAGGATTAGCAGCGTTGCAACGATCTCCCGTCAAGATCGCGAAGCCTCCCCTTGAGGAACCTGCATTTGCCGTGTCCCGGAAACTCGATCCAAAGCCGATTGGCAAGGACCTGATGGACGAACAAATTCCGACGGACGACGAATCCGATCACATTCCGAATACCGCCAGCGCAAACGAGATCAAGGTCGAGATTGAAAAGAAGGCGCACGCAGCGGAAGTGAATTTCGACGAGCGCAAGCTTGAAAGCGTTGTCGAAGAAATCGATTATGTGTTTCCCTCGGTCGAGTTGCTTGATCCGCCGAAGGCGAGTGCAGAAGACGTTGATGATGAAGAGTTGCGTGCGAATGCCGATCTGCTGCGTGAGACGCTTGCAGAGTTCGATGTGCAGCTGGAGAACATTTCGGTCACGCCGGGCCCGGTCGTAACACTGTACGAACTGGTTCCTGCCACGGGCGTAAAAATCAGTCGCATTGTGAGTCTCGAAAACGATATTGCCCTGAAGCTTGCGGCCAAGGGCATTCGCATCATGGCTCCAATTCCCGGAAAGTCTGCTGTGGGAGTTGAGATACCGAATCACAAGCCTTCGCTCGTGACCATTCGCAGCGTCATCAACTCATCAAAGTTCCGCGACACGAACGCAAAGCTTCCGCTCGCGATGGGCAAGACAATCTCGGGTGAAGTGTTCACGGACGATCTGACGAAGATGCCGCATCTGCTCATCGCGGGTTCGACGGGATCGGGAAAGAGCGTTGGCATCAACACGATTCTCGTGAGCTTGTTGTTCCGGATGCATCCATCAGATCTGAAGCTCGTGATTTTTGATCCAAAGAAAATCGAGCTGACCCAGTATGCGTTGCTGAAGCAGCATTTTCTCGCCGTTTCACCCGATGTGAACGAAGAGATTGTTACCAATCCGAAGAATGCCGTGCTCGTCCTCAAAGGCGTTGAGTTCGAGATGGAGAAGCGTTACGACCGGCTTGCAGCGGCAGGCGTGCGCAACATTGCGGACTACAATGAGAAATTCAAAGCCGGGAAATTGAAGAACACCGAGACAGTCATTCATCAGCGCATTCCGTATTTGATTGTTGTGATTGACGAGCTTGCCGACTTGATGATTACTGCTGCACGGGAAGTGGAAGAACCGATTGCGCGTCTTGCGCAGCTTGCGCGGGCGGTTGGCATTCACCTGATTGTCGCGACGCAGCGCCCGTCCGTCGATGTTATTACCGGCGTTATCAAAGCCAATTTCCCTGCGCGCATTGCGTATCAGGTGGCGTCAAAGACCGATTCGCGAACAATTCTCGACATGAACGGCGCCGAACAATTGCTTGGCAATGGCGACATGCTGTACCTGCCGAGCGGAAGTCCGAAACCGATCCGTTTGCAGAATGCGTTTATCTCAACGGATGAAGTCGAATCGTTGATGAACCACATTGCGAAGCAGCAGGGATTTTCGAAGCCACATTACTTGCCATCAATGGTTGAGAAGAGAAAGAACAGCGACGCCGGGGGCGATGGCTCGCGCGATGAGTTGTTTGAAGACGCTGCGAGAATTATCGTCCGGCATCAGCAAGGTTCCGTGTCGTTGCTGCAACGTCGACTGAAAGTTGGCTACTCCCGCGCAGCCCGATTGGTGGACGAGCTTGAAGCTGCCGGAGTTGTCGGTCCGTTTGATGGAAGCAAAGCAAGAGAAGTGTTGGTTGAATCAGAAGCTGAGTTGGAGGCAATACTGTAGTCTTGACCCTGAGCGAAGAGAGGGGGTTCACCGTATAGGGAATCATGGATTTGTTGGATTAGTGGATCGGAGGATTGATGCGCTTACTGAAGATTGCTGGAGTTCGGCTGATCGTTGAAGGTTTACTTCTCGGCGTCGTTTTCTTCGGATCGGGAACGGCTCAGACCGCTCAGGATATTTTGGAAAAAATGAAAGAGAAGTACGATACCATTAGAGACGCGGAACTGAAGTTTTCACAGAAAACAAAGTTTGAAATGTCGGGGAATGAGCAGAGCGTTAGCGGGACACTGCTTATCAAGAAGGGCAACAAGTACCGTGTTGAGCTGGAGAATTCCACGGTCGTGACCGATGGCGTTACAGTCTGGTCGTATTCCGCCGTCAATAAGCAAGTGCTCATCGACAAATTCAAGATCGACGAGAGGTCGCTGACGCCCGAACGCATACTGACTTCTGCACCGAAGGATTTCTATGCAACAGTTCTTGCCTCGGAGAAGATCGGAAAGACGGAAACACGTCTGCTGAAATTGGTCCCCAAGGATTCCGAGTCGATGGTTCGGACGATGAAGATCTGGGTGGACGAATCGACCTGGCTGATGAAGAAGGTCGAGGTGGTGGATATCAATGGGAATGAAACGGTGTACACTGTCCTCAGCGTGACTGTCAATCCCGGACTTGCAGATTCCCGGTTCACCTACCAAATTCCCAAGGGGGTAGAAGCGGTTGATCTTCGCTAAAAGCGTGATAAGCCCACCTGCGTGATGACCCCGCGAACAAAAACGTATCTCCGGTATGCCGCCAGCATGGTTCTGACTGGCGCTTTTCTCTATCTCGCTTTCCGCGGAACGGATATTCAAAGTATCTTCATGTTGGTGAAGGATGCCAATTACTGGTGGATTCTTCTGATGTTCGGATTCCTGCTGGCGAGTCATGCAGTGCGGGCGTGGCGTTGGCAGTACTTGCTCAACCCCATCAAAGGCCGCATACGTTTTCGGAATCTTTTTTCCGCTGTGATGGTTGGGTATATGGTGAACAATGTTATTCCGCGCGGCGGCGAACTGGTGAGGCCGTACACCATTGGGAAGCTGGAAGGCATTTCCAAAAGCTCCGCATTCGGAACGATCGTTGTGGAGAGAATTATCGATACGTTTTCATTTCTGATTCTTGTTGCGATTATGCCGCTTGTGTACAACGGCCCGCTGCGCGAAACATTTCCGTGGCTCGAGGAAGCCCGCATCTGGATTTCGGTTATTACGTTTGGCGGACTTGCATTCCTCCTGACGCTTGTGGTTCGCCGCGATTGGGCCGACAAAGCAATCCGCGGCATCGCTCGCATACTTCCGGATCGGATGGCGGAAGGACTTCATCGTCTCTCGCACAGTTTTCTGGACGGCTTTCTCTTCCTGAAACAGCCGAAAAATTTTGCCCTTATTCTCGTGCAGAGTGTTGCGGTCTGGTATTTCTATATCTGCATGGTGTGGGTCGCATTCTTTGCGTTTGATCTTCAGCTGGATTTCAACGCAGCAATCGTTGTGCAGGCGATCTCCAGCATTGGCGTTGCTGTTCCAACACCGGGCGGAACAGGATCCTATCATATGTTCGCATCGCAGACTCTCACGCAACTCTTCGGCGTTTCCAGTGAAGTCGCGCTCAGTTACGCAACGGTGACACACGGATTTGGTTTCGTAGGCACCATGATTATCGGGCTGTACTACTTCTTCAAGGATCACCTCAAGGTGTCAGAGGCGGTTGCAGGGACTCTTGAAAGAACAGCATAGGTTGCATTACATGATAAACTCTATCGTTCGTATGACTGGCAAAGTTGTCTTCACATGTGTGACCTTGTTGTTCGTTCTTACGCGAGGAGTTGCCCAAACAGCCGGTGAGGACCAGCATGGAAGAGTTGGCATCGCTGCGGGAATGGGCGTCAACTACCATAATGCGCAGGATATCGTCAACCGCATCAACAGCTTTAACATCATCTCGCAACGCGCTCCCGAGTTCAAGTCAGGTGTGGAATTTTTTGGACTGGTCAGTGTGCCGCTGTCCGTCGATTGGGTTCTCAAAGCCGAGTACGTGTATTTGCTGGCGTCGTACAATCAGGCCACGCAAGGCGGATTTGGCACTGCCGAGTTTTCGTATGTCGTGCATATGCCAACCCTGATCGGGCAATACGTTTTGTATGCGGCGGGAACCTACAATTTCAAGGTCGGACTGGGTCTGGGATATCATTTTGGGAAGTACAAAGAGCGGATTGTACAGCTCGATGCGGAGTATACGGCAAAAGGGCTAGGCTCGGTGGTGGAGCTTGAAGGCAATACGGCATTGGGCGAGAGCCTGTATGCTCATCTGGGAACCCAGGCCCGTTGGGAGTTTGTTGGAGATCTGAAAAATGCGAGCGGCAATTCCCCGACAGGAAGCACAACGGCAACTACATTGCACTTCTTCAGTGTCGGAGCACGACTTGGAATGACGTACTACTTCTAATCAATCACAACAGGAGGAAACATGAAAATCACATCACTCGTCATGATATCGCTTTCGATGGCGACGTTTGTTGCTGCAATCTTTCAACAGACGTCTGCTCAGCCTAAAGGGAATCCAGTCGCAACCGTGGAGACCTCGATGGGGAAGTTTGAAATTGAACTGTACCCCAATGACGCGCCGAAGACCGTGGAGAACTTCATTGGACTCGCGGAAAAGAAGTTCTTTGACGGCGTACGGATTCACCGTATTGTTCGGAACTTTGTGATTCAAATGGGTGATCCGAACAGCAAAGACACGAAGAAGCGCGACATGTGGGGAATGGGGGGCGAAAGCATATGGGGCAAGGAATTTGCCGACGAGCTGAATCCCAGTACGCAATCATACAAGGATGGATACCAGAAGGGTGTTGTCGCCATGGCGAACAAGGGGCCAAACACCAACACCAGCCAGTTCTTCGTGATGCTGCGCGATAACACATCGCTTCCGAAAAATTACACGATCTTCGGCAAAGTCGTGAAGGGCATGGAAATCGTTGACAAGATTGGCGTTGCGGAAGCTGAAGGCAACGGCCAGCCCAAAGCTGATATTGTTGTGAAGAAGGTTCGTGTGGCTAACGCCGCCGCCCCGGAGAAGAAGTAGCCATCGTGGCAAAAGAAGGTTTGACATACGACGATCTTCAGGCTGCTATAACAAAGAAGAGTTTCTCGCCCGTGTATCTGTTTTATGGCGAAGAGGATTTTCTGATTGAGGAGGCGACCGAAACAGTTCTGGACGCAGCTCTGACGATTGATGAGCGTGGGTTCAATCTTGATATCATGTACGGGAACGAGGCAGATGCGAGGGACATAGTCTCGCACGCCTCCTCGTTTCCGATGATGGCGGAACGCCGCGTTGTTGTGGTACGCGACGCCGACAAACTGGGACAGCTCGAAATTCTTGCCAGCTACTGCGAGGAGCCGCTGCCGTCAACGTGTTTGATTCTTGCCTGCACGAAACCCGATTTTCGCCGCAAGCCTTTCTCCACGCTCAAGAAAACCGCGTTCGTTATTGAGTTCAAGCCCCTGTGGGAGAATCAGATCGCGAGCTGGATATCGCGTCGTGTGAAAAAAGACAAACGGGAAATCACCTCCGACGCCGTGACAATGCTTGCGGCGTATGTCGGGACGTCGTTGAGAGAAATTGTCAACGAGTTGGAGAAGCTCTACATCTTTCTTGGCGAGAAGAAGTCAATCACCGTCGACGATGTGACGGCGGTTGTTGGCGTATCGAAAGAATTCACCGTGTTCGAGCTTCAATGGGCGCTCGGCGCAAAGCAGACTCAGCGAGCGACCGAGATTCTTGAACATATGCTCGATCAGGGTGAGCAGCCCGTGATGATGGTGGCCGTGCTGACGAAGTTCTTCCAGACGCTCATGAAGCTGCAAGATCTGAAACGCCGCGGCGTCACCGGAAGCCAGCAGTTCGTTCAGGCTGGAGTGTTCAGTTTTGGCGAGAAGTATCTTCAGGCTTCGAATCGATTCACGGCTCGCGAACTTGAAGACATCTTCCTTGCTCTCTCGGAAGTTGACGAGAAACTGAAATCGACTTCCACCGATCCACGTCTGCTCATTCAGATGTTTGTGGTCAATGCGACGCGCCAGCCTGAGCCGGCATACATCTAACCTTTCACAAGTGCCGAGTGATTGAACAGCTTCTCATCGGGATCCTCTTTGCTGTTGTCACGTCGGTGTCATCCTATCTTGCCCGCTTCCTCACGTTCGGTGGTTCGCTGGCTCAATGCCTCTTGGGCATCATCCTCCTGGGCATTGGTGGCTGGCAGTGGACGATTCCCATGCTCGTGTTTTTCACCTTCTCAAGTCTCCTCTCAAGGTTCGGAAAAGAACAAAAAACAGTCGCCAGTCTTTATTCTGAAAAGTCTTCGCGACGCGATGCCTGGCAGGTTGCCGCAAACGGAGGAGTTGCTGGCATTATCACCCTCATGTGGTTTTTCACACGAAATGACACTCTGTACTCTGCCTATCTCGGCGCAGTTGCTGCTGCAACAGCGGACACGTGGGGAACTGAGGTTGGCACACTTGCCCGCGGCAATCCGGTCCTCATTACAACATTCAAGAAGGTCGAGAAGGGGAAATCGGGCGGCATCTCGTTGCTTGGCTTGGTTGCGGGCGCACTGGGAGCCTATGTTATCTGGTTATCATCGACGGCGTGGCTCAAGGACCTCGATTCCACGAAAGCACTTCTGGCAGTCCTCATTGGCGGGGCTTCCGCTTCCGTTTTCGACTCCCTGATGGGGGCAACCTTGCAATCCCAATATCGATGCGACATTTGCAACAGAGCGACCGAAAGTCCATTTCATTGTGGAAAAAGTGGAGTCTTGATTTCCGGCTATCCATTTGTCCGGAATGATCTTGTGAACTTGCTGTGCACGGGGTTTGGCGCGCTTGCCTCGTACCTTTCCTACGGAGTGCTTTTGTAAACCGGAACACATCTGGAAAGCGTTCCTGGAACACCCGATCACAGAACCGACGAATTCAGCCCAAAATCAAAATATGCCTTGACTTACTAAGCCGTATGGCGTAAATTATTGCAAATGGCGAGGGCATTTAAGTATCTACTTTAAGAAGGGGACGTAGCTGATTAGATGATGAAAATCAGCTTCATACTTCTCGTTTTCAGCCTTCCTTTGGCGGCGAACTCCTTTCCGACATCCGCCGAACAAAGCTACACTCTTGCCTCAACTCTATACCGGGATCATCAATTTCAGCGCGCAATCGAAGCTTATGATGATTTCGCCCGCGTGTTTCCCCAAAGTCCGATGGTGTCTGATGCGTACTTCAATTCCGCGGAGTGCTTGTTCAATCTGAAGCAGATCGTCGGCGCGACGCAGAGGTACAAGACATTACTGAGGAAGTATCCCGGCAGCCGACATGCCGACCAGGCGATGTTTCGACTTGGGGAAATTGCCTTTGCCAAGGGAGATTATCCGACCGCAAGTTCAGAGTTCAAGAAAATTCTCGATGCGCACGCAGAAAGCAAACTCGCAGGTGAAGCTGCCTATTGGATTGGTGAAGCGACCTACAGGACTGACGATCTGCGCGAAGCGCTGAAGTTCTTTGATCTTTCACACGAAAACTATCCGGACAACCGCCTTGCTCCCGATGCATTGTTCTCTGCCGCCTGGGTACTGCAGCAACTGAAGGAATACAAGCGCTCGGCGGACAGCTTCAAGCAATTGCTGGTCAGATTTCCGGAAAGTGAATTTGTTTCTTCGGCCGCGCTTCGGGCAGGTGAATGTTACTATGCCCTTCGCGATTCCCGAAAGACCATCGACCATCTCGTCCGTTATCGATCTCTCATCACGCAGAAGGATGAGAGGGCAGAGGCCGACTATTTGCTGGGAGAATCCTATCTCAGCCTCGGCGACAACCCGAATGCACTGTTTAGTTATGAAAGTTTTCTGAAGAGCAACCCCGACAACCATCTCGATCGCGCCGTAAAGTATTCACGTGGCTGGACGTTTCTGAAAGAGATGAATTACGAGATGGCGCTCCAGATCTTTGCCGAACTTCAGGGAGGCTCGGATGAAGTTGCCCGCGGATCACTGTTCCGGAAAGGTGTTGCGCAAAAACTTTCAGGCGATCCAATGGCTGCACTCGCCACGTTCAATGAATGTGTTGACTCAGGCGACTCGTTTTCAGATGATGCATTGTATGAAATCGGGCTGCTGTTCTATGACGCCGGGGATTATCTTGGCGCACGAACGGCGTTTCGGGAAATGCTTCGGGAATATCCATCCAGTAATCTCACGGTCCAGGCGTTGCGCATGCGCGGTGAGGCTGAAGTGGCGTTGGGCCGGTACGAGGATGCCCTGCAAGCCTTCCAGACCGTGGCGGCGCGAAAGGATCTTCTGCCTGATTTCCAAATAGACGTTGACTACCAGATCTGCTGGACGTTACTCAAACTGAAACGCTACACGGAAGCTGCTGAGGGATACTCGCAGTTCCTTCAAAAGAATCCGAAATACGAAAAGGCTGACGAAGCATACTTCTGGTTGGGCGAGTCGTACTTCTATTCAGGAAACATTGAACAGGCCCAGCAGAGCTACGGTACCGTTATCAACAACTATCCAATGAGCAAGAAGTTCGCTGAAGCCCTGTATGGCATGGGCTGGACATATTACAGGTCAGGCAACTGCTCAGACGCGATTGCATCGTTTGAAAAAGCGATCCAGATGCAACGACTTGCGCCTGACGTGCAGTTCGATGCATTGTTGCGCACGGGCGGCTGCCATTTTGATGCTAAGAACTACGTTGCGGCGGGCGGCGCCTATCGCACAATAGTCAGGCGGTTTCCGGAAAAAGTCACATCGCCGTTTATCCTATGCAGACTTGCTTTCTGCAACGGTGAGATTGGCGATTACGATGACGCGATGGATATGTACGAAGATGCGATGGCACGTTGGCCGCAGTCGCAGTTCATCGACGATGCCGTGTTTGGCAAGGGGGAAGTGTACGTCAAAGCGCAGGACGACAAGAAAGCTATCGAAGAATTCCGGTTGCTGATCAACCAGTTTCCGACAAGTGAATATGTGCCACATGCGTACTTTCGTATTGTCGACGCCTACACCAAACTGAAACAACCGCGGCGCGTTGTCGCCTCGCTGGAAGAAATATTGAAGAAGTATCCCGGTGGCGGCCTGGCCGCAGAAGCAAAAATGATGCTCCACCAAACTTATCTGGCGCTGAATATGAAATTGAAAGCCGCAAAGCTCCAGAAAGAGATTGACCGCGACGCCGAGTTGAGGGCGAAGGAAGTGCAGTGATCCGGTCGAGTTTGGTTCCGCTGGCGATTGCTCTTTGCTGGTCGATGACGGGGTATTCGCAAGACACGTTACGACCGCCTGAACACAGTGTGATTCCGGATTCGATGGCGGCACAACAAGACAGTGTGCGGAAAGATAGTGTGCGAAGCCCGGAGCTTCCCGATACGATCAAAGTCGGTATTGATGAGACGAGAATTTTCGATCCCAGCACATTTCCGCCGAGCCTCGGCGAGCGCGAGGCAATCCGGGTGGAACTCCTGAAGCCGCCGAAACCACAAAACACTTTTGCTGAGACGCCACAACACATGCACGGTAAGATCACATCAGGGTACGGAATGTACGTCAGCCCAATGATCAAGGGATGGGTGGGGACCAACTCTGCAACATCGGATCTCATGCTGCGAGGCGGGTTTGCCTTAACAGAAGGGCATGCACCCAACCGTGATTCCAGAAAAGGCAACGTTCGGCTCTCCGCGGGAGTGTATCTCTCTGAAAATGCCGGGATGCTGGCAAGTGGAAGATTGGAAAGCGTTGCTTCACTAGATCATCACAAATACAGACTGTACGGATCGGATACGCCAAGCCGAGCACGCACGGTGAACAGTTTTGATGGCAACGTGAGCATCTCAACGTCATACGCCGATGGTGGTTTTCTCAAAGGGAAGTTTCAGTTGGAACGTTCGACGATGAATGATTCGGTGCAGATGGATGAAACAGAGTTGGGGATGGAGATCGCATTCGGTGCAAGAATGGGTCAGTTCAGTCTCGAAGGGACAACGAACGTCTGGTACGATTTCTACACGACGTCCGTTCCCACACATGATCCTTCATTTGCTGAAGGGACACTTGCATTTCATTACCGGCCATCAGATCGGTTCGATCTATTTGCGGTTGGAGTTGCGTATGACGTTCGTGGCACGGAGTACCGAAAGCGTCGATGGGTGGCTCTGGGGGGCGGTTTCGAGTGGCACGCGGGCAAGTCAGTTTCTGTATTCGCAGAGTACAGACCTTACGTACAACGAAATAACTTGATGGCGCTTGCCAATGCAAATCCGTTCCTCCATTATCGAATTCAAGTGGAGCAAACAGAGTATCGCCAGAATGGAGTGGCGGGTGTTGTGATAAGGAGTGGGGATGGTTTTACTGCAAGAATATCGGCAGCCTACAAAGAGGCATATAAGTTTCCAATCTACTGGCACCGAAGGGAGAATCTCTGGTCTGCTGTGTATGATTGGACAACACGAATCCTGTCATTCGATTCTGAATTGCATGCTGCGATCAAGCAGAATGTTGTCGCGGGTCTGACGTTTTCCTATCGCGAAACAAGAGACTTGGTGACACGCCAGGTTTTTCCGTAC
>CAYJNF010000038.1:0-14352 GCA_964370915.1 uncultured Chitinophagales bacterium | reverse complement strand
CGTATGAGGTATACGGAACGATCTATCTGAAGTACAGCGGAGTAGTGTTGAGAGGAGTTGGTGAGGAGAGCGATCCGGCCACCAACACAATCATCAAGGGCAAAGGAGATTCTCCGCACCAGCGAACAATCCTGGTGGCGGGCGGCGGCAGCACAACCGCATGGAGAGATTCGGTTGCGGGTACGAAGACGAATATCATTTCTGACTCCGTAGGCATTGGATCACGGACGTTTCGGGTTCAGAATTCCGCACCGTATGTGGTCGGAGATAACATCATCATCTATCATCCTTGCACCGACTCCTGGCTTCAGGCGGTGAACTATGGCGATTCCCATTCGGGCGAGCCAGGCTCGGACTCAACCGACATTCCGTGGACCGTGGGCAGTCAACCAATACTCTATAATCGTTACATCACGCGAATCAGCGGCGATACGATAACGATAGATGCGCCGGTGTTCAATCGCTTGGTCCGTCGCTTGTCGCAGTCGTACATCTACAAATATTCGCGCAACGGGTTAAGGACAAAGATCGGCATAGAGAATCTGAGAATCGATATCGAGACGGTGGGAGGAACGAATGAGGATCACGCGTGGGATGCGATACAAATGATTCAAATAGAAAATTCCTGGGCGCGTCATTGTACGGCGCTTCACTTCGGTCAGGCGGGAATCGAGACGGCAACCGCCAGTCGCATTACCATCGACAGTTGCAGCGCGCTTGATCCGATCAGCCTCATCACCGGTGAACGCCGCTACAACTTCAATATGTATACTGCTTCGCAACAGATTCTGGTGAGCAACTGCCGCACGACAAACGGGCGTCACGATTATGTTTCGAACGGAACAAGCTGGACATCGGGCTGTGTATTTCTCAACTGCCTGAGCGAGGGTACGAATGCCAGCAGTGAAGGTCACCGCCGGTGGACGACGGGTTTCTTGTACGACAACGTCACGCTCCGCACGACCAACGTGGACATCGTGCTCGGCCTGTATAATCGCGGGTACTACGGCACAAGTCACGGTTGGGCCATCGCACACTCGGTCGCGTGGAATTGCGATGCAACGGGAAATACGATTCTTGTTCAGCAACCGCCAACGGCGCAGAACTACGCGATCGGTTGCAGAGGAACGGTGGCTGGCACATCTCCGCCTGCGCCGTTCAATCATCCCGCCGGATTCATCGAAGGAACCAATCAGGCCGGACTCTATCCCGGCTCGTTGTACCTTGCTCAGCTCGCCGAACGATTGGGCAGTACGACTGTCGAAGAAGATCGAGGGCGAGGCAGCTTGCCGCGTGAGTACCGGTTGCATCAGAACTATCCCAATCCGTTTAACCCTGCGACGAGAATTACATTTGAAGTAGCCGGCTCCGGAATGGTATCGCTCGATGTGTTTGACGTATTAGGACGGCGGGTTGACAGCATCCTGAATGAACAACTTGCGCCCGGAAGTTATCATCGGACGTATACACCGCGCGAACTTGGCAGCGGTGTTTACTTCTGCCGGCTTCAGAGTGGCGGATTCAGTTCGACGATGAAAATGATTCTGACAAAGTGAGGCAGTGCTTTGAATCCTCGCTATTATGTTATGTATCTTGGAGTGAAGATTCAATACTGTTACTTGCCTACCCACGTTGACCGCTAAACGTTTCGCGCGGCGGTCAACGAAAGTGATTTACTTGCACGAGGAGAAATATGCTAAAACGTATAATGCTGATTGTCTTCTGTTCGATGCTCGTTCTGAATCAAACGTGGACAAAGGAACGGTCGCTTCGAATCACTGTCACGAATACACTGGAACTTGATCGCAGCAGTGAGACTATTGCCGTGAAGTTGACCGATCTTAGAAAGAGCCTGCCGTCGTTGAAGCCCGACGGACTGATTGTCGTTGATGAGAAAACGAAGGCGAACCTTCTGACACAAGTGACAGCTGATGAGCTGTTATTCCAATCTGATTTCACGTCGAAAGAAATCAAGTCGTTTGTTGTGAAGAACGGTGTGGCACCGACCGCGAAGCTGGTGAGCCTGGTCGATGGCCGGTTCGTGGAGCCGCGTCAGGATTATGCATGGGAGAATGACCGGATTGCATTTCGCATGTACGGACCTGCGTTGGCAAAAGAAGTGAACAATGGAATCGATGTCTGGACGAAGCGCGTTCGATATCTGATTGTGGAAAAGTGGTACAAGGGTGAGGAAGATACGGGGGCGGCAAAGATTTCGTATCACACCGATCACGGAGAGGGTGCGGACTTCTTCGCCGTTGGAAAGACGCTTGGTGCCGGGAGTTGCGGCATCTGGCACAACAACAAGGTCTATCAGCCCGGCGTGTTCTCTTCGTACAAGACTATTATGAACGGTCCGATACGGTTGGCATTCGAGCTTACGTACGACAATCTCGACGTCGAAGGGAGAACGTACAAGGAAATCAAACGCATCACGCTGGATGCCGGACAGAATCTGAATCGGATTGACGTTACTTACTCTGGCAGGGATGAGAAGGAGGAACTGCAATTTGTTGCCGGACTGGTGAAGCGGAAGAACACCGTACTGAAATCTGACGAAGGACATGGTTGGATGAGCTTGTGGGGCTTGACGTCCGATGATTCCATCAATGGTTCGCTTGGGACCGGTGTCGTCATGCCGAAGTCTGTTTTTGCCGGCTTGACGGAAGAGAAGGATCAATATCTGGTGGTGGGCAAAACACAGAGTGGCGCGACGGTGTCGTACTATGCCGGCGCCGGATGGACAAGAGCCGGCGATTTTAGTTCGCACGAGGATTGGAACAAATATCTCGACGAATTTGCGCTGCGGCTCGCATCTCCACTTCATGTGAAGTTGTCCGTCCAATAGCCGGTTTGACCCGGTTGCGGGTGAAAATTTGTGGTAAGTGAAAATTTTTTTCTGAGCCCGATCGCGGAGCTTCATCGGTGAGTATTGTCGATCTGAGAAAGTTACCGGAAGGCGCCAGAAAGACACGACGACAGTTCCTGCGCTGCGTGTCGTCAATCGATTGCTGCAAAGCGATTTTCTCCCAGATGTTTGTTGATGAGAAGAGACGTTCGGTGTGAAAACTCGGAGCAAGCGGCGAGGTTACTTTCCTTCGGTTCGAACCTGATAGTTACTCTCAAGTTACACGAGCACCAAACGTATCAGCCTATTGAAAAGTCGGGCAGAAAAGCGCAAATTGTTCGCGTTGTTCTGCCCAAGCAGCAGGTTTCTTTTTCACACCCGATCATGAGGAGCAACAAGGCCATGGAAGTACGATATTCACCCGATTCAAAATCCTACCGGACAATGACGAACGATGAGTTGCGAAAGCACTTCCTCGTTGACGCGTTGTTTCTTCCCGACACGATTCCGATGGTGTATTCCGACGCAGACCGCTCCATCATTGGTTCTGCAGTTCCGACCTCGGGCGGATTGAAATTGTTGGCAACGAAGAAGGAAATGGCCGCTGAATATTTTCTCGAACGACGCGAGGTCGGCATCATCAACATCGGCGCAGAAGGGACGATCCTGGCCGACGGCAAAGAGTTTCGAATGCAGAACAAAGAATGCCTGTACATCGGACGGGGCACGAAGGACGTGGAGTTCAAGAGTGCGAGCCCTGCAACGCCGGCACGGTTCTACTTTGTAAGTTATCCCGCACACGTGACATATCCGACCACGCACGCATCGGTGAAGGATGCGGCGAGTGTGAAGCTTGGTACAGCGCAAGATGCGAACAAACGGACGCTGAACAAGTACATTCATCCCAATGGCATCAAGAGTTGCCAGGTGGTTATGGGCTTCACGGAACTTGATGAGGGTTGTGTTTGGAATACGATGCCGGTGCATACGCATCAACGCCGGACGGAGATCTATATGTATTTTGATTTGTCAGAAGACGCGGTCGTCATTCACCTTATGGGCGAGCCGGCGGAAACCAAACATCTTGTCCTGCGGAACGGCCAGGCAGTGATTTCTCCAAGCTGGTCCATTCATTCAGGATGCGCGACCCGAAACTATGCGTTTGTCTGGGCGATGGGCGGCGAGAATCAGGCGTTCGATGATATGGACTGGGTACCAATGAATACGCTGGCGTAGAGGTATCGATGAAGAGCCTCACCGCGGAAACCTTGCCTACCGTCAGGCGGGTGCAGAGAAAAAGCGTTTCACATTACCACGAACAACGCTGGATCAGTGCACCGTCAGTTATCATTATCCGGTCTCTCTCTGTTGCTCTTGCCGTGACTCTCGTCTCGAGCGTTTCACTTGGCCAGAGTCTCGATTCACTTGTCGCACACGCCATTCGATTTTCGGAAAGCCAACTGCAGAAGAGTGTGAACAGTTTTGGTGATTCCGTGAAGTACCCACGCAGCACCCTTAATGATGGTACGTGGAAAACAGTGAAGCCAGGCGATTGGACAAGCGGCTTTTTCCCCGGTTCGTTGTGGCGCATCTACGAACTGACTGGGGAGGAGAGATTTCGCGAGTATGCAACCACGTGGACCTGGGGCCTGAAGGATCAGCAACTGAATACAAGAACGCACGATGTTGGCTTCATCATGTATTGCAGTTTTGGCAACGGACAACGATTGCATCCCCGTGACGAATACAAGAACATACTGCTCCAGTCCGCTCGATCCCTTGCGACCCGCTTCAATTCCCATGTCGGCTGCATTCGCTCGTGGGACAATCCTCAATGGCAGTTTCCAGTCATCATCGACAACATGATGAACCTTGAATTGCTCTTCTGGGCATCGAAGAACGGCGGTGGAAAGGACTTGTACACCATCGCGGTGAGTCACGCCGAGAAGACAA
Source organism: uncultured Chitinophagales bacterium (assembly GCA_964370915.1). Classification (GTDB taxonomy): domain Bacteria; phylum Bacteroidota; class Ignavibacteria; order UBA10030; family UBA6906; genus CAADGV01. The sequence continues at coordinate 9,551 of CAYJNF010000038.1, read as the reverse complement.
TGCAGAATCATTTTCGCCCCGACGGCAGCACGCATCATGTTGTAAGCTATGATTCGGCGACGGGAAAGATTCTCGTCAAGGAAACTCATCAGGGCTTCAGTCATGAATCCGTGTGGGCCAGAGGGCAGGCGTGGGCAATCTATGGCTTTACGATGGCGTACCGCGAGACGGGAGATACGCGCTTCCTGCAAACGGCCGAACGCGCCGCAGATTGGTTCATCAAGCACTTGCCTGATGATGCTGTTCCGTATTGGGATTTCAACGCGCCGCAAATCCCCCGTGAGCCTCGCGATGCCTCCGCCGCTGCAATTGCCGCGTCGGCATTGTTTGAATTGAGCACGCAAACAAAGAGCAATGCTCTCCGAGCTCAGTACTCTGAATCCGCAAAACGTATTATTACAGCTCTCTGCAGCAAACCGTATCTTGCGGCAGGCTCAACATCGAGCGGACTTCTGAATCATGCTACCGGCAACTGGCCTGCGAACTCGGAGATCGACGTGTCGCTGATTTACGGCGATTACTATTTTCTTGAAGCGATGATGCGTTATCGTCAACCACGCACGGGACACATCCACTAAATCAGTCGAACAATCCGAACACGAAAGGAACAATGTCAATGTCATCTGAAACCGCATCGAGTACCGCAGCAATAACCAGCCGGTATCGTTGGACAGTGTGTGCGCTCCTTTTTTTTGCTACGACAGTCAACTACATTGATCGGCAAATACTCTCGCTCATCAAGGAAATTCTCGACAAGGAACTGCTGTGGACGAATGAACAGTTCGGCATGGTTAACTCTGCTTTTCAGGGCGCCTATGGCATCGGCTTGCTGATCTTCGGGTGGTTCATTGACAAGTACGGAACAAAAATCGGATACGGCGTTTCGATTGCTGCATGGAGCGTTGCAGCCATGGGTCATGCCCTGGTCAACAGCGTCGGCGGATTTCTCGGCGCCCGTATTGCCCTCGGCCTCGGCGAAGGTGGCAACTTCCCGTCGGCCATCAAGTCTGTAGCCCTGTGGTTCCCGAAAAAGGAACGTGCACTCGCCACGAGCATTTTCAATTCCGGGACGAATGTGGGAGCGATTATCGCACAGGCGATTGTTCCCTGGATCGCATTCACCTACGGGTGGCACATGGCGTTCATTGCCGCCGGTGCTGCCGGCTTTCTCTGGCTGTTTTTCTGGATCCCGATGTATAATGTGCCCGAAAAAATCAGGAAGGTCAGCCAATCTGAACTTGATCATATTCTGAGTGATCGGGATGAGAATCACACGGAGCAGGGGAAAATCTCGTGGGGGAGTCTTCTGCGCTACAAGCAAACGTGGGCGTTTGTCATTGCCAAGTTCCTTACCGATCCCATTTGGTGGTTCTTCCTCATCTGGCTTCCCGATTTCTTCAAACAAACTCGCGGGTTGGACATCAAGAAGAGCTGGGTTCATCTTGTGACCATTTATGTGATTGTCACGGTGTTGAGCATCATCGGCGGTTGGGTGACGGGTTATATGACCAAGACAGGCTGGACTGTTACGCGTGCACGGAAGACCGGCATGTTCATCTTTGCCTTGTTGGTGATTCCGATCTATGCCACGACAACTGTTGGCGATTGGACGGCGGTGCTGTTGATCGGTCTTGCGGGCGCGGCACATCAGGCATGGTCGGCAAATCTTTTCACGACCGTGTCTGATACATTTCCCAAACGAGCCATTGCCTCTGTGACGGGAATTGGTGGAATGGCCGGCGCTCTCGGGGGAATGATTTTCCCCGTTGTGACAGGGAAGCTTCTGGATATCTTCAAGGCGTCCGGCGACATTACTGCCGGCTATGCAATTTTGTTTTCGATCTGTGCATTCATTTACCTGTTCGCTTTTGGCATCAATCATTTGCTCGCTCCGCGATTCGAGCAGTTTGAAATGAAGATGTCATAAGATGTTCTGGCGAGAGTTTGTTGTGAACCGATAGACACCATCTGGAGAATTGTTATGTCGTATGTTTCTGAGTTATTCAATCTTGAGGGGAGAGTTGCCGTTGTGATTGGCGGCAGTGGAGTGCTTGGCGGCGAAATGGCGAAGGTGTTGGCAAGAGCTGGAGCAAAAGTTGCCGTCGGCTACAGCAAGAATCCCGGCAACGCGGAGGAAAAAGTGGTGGCGATCGCAGCGGACGGTGGTGAAGCATTTGCCGTGAAATCCGATTCATCATCAAAGGCTGATCTGCGCAGCGCGCTCGAAGCGATTGTTGCCAAATGGGGTCATGTGGATATTCTCGTGAACGCGCCGGGCGTCAACTCTCCGACTCCAGTGCTTGACATTCCCGAAGACGAGTGGGACAGAATTATCGATACCAACCTGAAGGGCATCTTTCTCGCCTGTCAGGTTTTCGGACAGAAGATGATCGAGCAGAAGAGCGGCGGAAGCATCATCAATATTTCGTCGGTGTCGTCCAATATCCCGCTTTCACGTGTCTTCACCTATTCCATCTCAAAAGCGGGTGTGAACAATCTGACGAAGTTCCTTGCGCGCGAATGGGCGCCGCACGGCATCCGCGTCAACGCAATCATGCCCGGTTTCTTTCCGGCCGAGCAGAATCGAAAAATTCTCACGGAAGAACGCCGCAACAACATTTTCCGTCACACACCCATGGGACGCTATGGTGAGCCGAACGAACTGGCCGGAGCGCTTGTCTGGCTGGCCTCGGAGAAGGCTGCATCCTTTGTGACGGGAACAGTGATTCCGGTGGACGGCGGCTTCACCGCGATGACGATTTAGTCAATGCTGAGGAACAAGCTATGCTGGTAGGAAGGGACGCAACACCCGATGTATTGGGTGAACAAGACGTACGCGAGCTTTGTGCACAAGCTCTCGCGGCGTTGCCGTTGCGCGATAAGCGCGTGCTTGTTCTGATTCCTGATCACACCCGGCACGCGCCCATCGGTTTGTTCTTCAAGACGTTGTTTGATCTTGTGGGTCGGGATGTGAGTACTCTCGATTATTTGATCGCCACGGGAACTCATCACCCGATGAGTCTTGATCATATTCTTCAGCACGTCGGCATCTCGGCTGAAGAGTACGAGGCGAAGTATGCGAAAATCAATTTCTACAACCATGAGCACGACAATCCTCAGGAGCTGAAGTCAATCGGGACAATTACTGCCGCAGAACTTGCGCAGCTCTCGGGCGGACTTCTCAGTCAGGAGGTTGTGGTAACGGTTAACAGGCGCATCTTTGAGTATGACTACGTCTTCCTGATCAGCCCGGTCGTGCCGCATGAGACTGTGGGATTCTCCGGTGGAAACAAATATTTCTTTCCGGGTGCCGGTGGTGTGAAGATCATCGAGACGTTCCATTGGATTGGTGCAGTCATTACAAATCTCGTTGTCAATGGTGTCAAAGACACGCCGGTCCGTCGCATTATTGATCGGGCAGCGCGGTTTATCGACATGCCGAAGGTTTGCTTCGCGTTCACCGTTAAGAACAACCGGGTGGCAAGCCTGCATATCGGACAACCGGAAGAAGCGTGGAGCAAAGCGGCAGACAGCTCCGCGAAACTTCATGTCATGTACAGGACAAAACCGGTCCGCCGCATTCTCGGGATTGCTCCTCCCATCTACGATGACATCTGGGTTGCCGGAAAAGTTATGTACAAGCACGAACCGATTCTTGCTGATGGCGGCGAAGTGATCATCTATGCCCCGCACATTTCAGAAGTGTCGTTCACGCATGGCAAGGAGATCGAAAAGGTTGGCTATCATGTGCCGGAGTATTTTTTGAAACAGTGGGAAAGATTCAAGGATGTTTCGGGCTTGATCCTGGCGCATTCGACAAACGTGAAAGGGATCGGCACGTTTCACGATGGCGTCGAGCACCCTCGCGTGACCGTCACGCTTGCGACATCGATTCCCGAGGAAACCTGCAAGCGCATCAATCTCAACTACCTCGATCCCAACTCAATTGACATTGAGCGAATGAAGTCTGAACAGGATGATGACTTTCTTGTTGTCGAGAACGCCGGACAAAATCTCTATCGACTTAGAAACTGAAGTTAGAAATTTGCACAATGATATTGCCTGAATTGTCGAGTGAAAGGAGAACACAATGAGCACCGGTTTGAATATCCGTCCTGAGGGTGCTTTAGATCTCGTCTCGGTCGGTGCGCTGGTGCATCGGCTTGATCCCGGAATCATTCCGTTCCGCAAAGCGACCGAGTGTCAAATTCATGTGAGCGGTGGCGAGTTCAACGTTGCCGCAAATCTTGCCGACTGTTTCCGGATGAACACCGGCATTGCAACTGCAATAGTGGAGTATCCGATTGGCGACTTGATTGCCGAACGGGTGAAGGCCATGGGTGTGAAGCCATTCTACAAACGGTTCACGCACAACGGCGTAAACGGGCCGAACATGGCCACCGTGTACAGCGACAGGGGGCAGGGTGTGCGCGCGCCGGTGGTTTTCTACAACCGATCGAACGAAGCCGCGGCACAATTGAAGCCGGGAGACTTTGACTGGAACTCGATTTTTGCGGGCGGTGTCCGGTGGTTTCATAGCGGTGGAATTTTTGCCGCGTTGTCAGAAACCACGGGCGAAGTGATCATCGAAGGAATGAAGGCGGCAAAGAAGGCCGGCGCAATCGTAAGCTTTGACCTGAATTTTCGAGAGAAACTCTGGAACCTCTGGGGTGGTCAGCAAAAAGCGGTGGACGTCGTGGCGCGCATTGTCGAGAACGCCGATGTCCTGGTCGGCAATGAGGAAGACTTGCAGAAGGGATTGGGAATTCCGGGACCTGAGGTTGAAGCGAAGTCGAAACTCGACTCGAGCACATTCTTTGGCATGATTGACAAAGTGGTAGCTAAGCATCCGCAGGTGAAGATTGTCGCGACGACGTTACGCGAAGTGCATTCCACAAATCACCACAGCTGGAGCGCCGTGGCGTGGATCAATGGAAAAACGTATACTGCCCCCACGTGTGAGTTGACTGTAGTGGATCGGGTGGGAGGTGGTGATGGATTTGCGAGCGGCTTCTTCTATGGATTGCTGACCGGCGAATCGCCGGAAGAGGCGGTGAAACTTGGTTGGGCACATGGTGCGTTGCTTACAACATTCCCCGGCGACACGTCCATGGCAACAGTTGAACAAGTGCGGTCGTTTGCGAAGGGTGGCTCTGCGAGAATTCAAAGGTAGTCGGAATTTGTTATTCGATACGCGTCGTCCAGGTTTTACCGGCGGCGCCGTTTGTTTTACTTTGAAAGGAAAATGAAATGGGTTTGAAGGTAAGGTCGGTTTCTGATTGTATGTTTGATTTGTTCTCACTTGGAGAATGCATGATTCGTCTCAGTCCACCCGGGCATCAGCGGGTTGAGTTCGCACCGCATCTCGAAGTGTGGGTCGGTGGCGGAGAGTACAACGTTGCGTACGCACTATCCCGCCTTGGTCTGCGCACGGGCTGGATTGGCGGACTCAATGATTCTCCGATGGGATCCATCATCAAAAACCACGCTCGCAGTGTTGGCGTCAATCTCGATTTTGCGGTGATACGCAAGTATGACGGCATGGGAAAGAAAGATCGCATCGGTTTGAATTTTACCGAGGTTGGATTTGGTCCGCGAGCATCAGTCACGTTATACGATCGCGCATACTCGGCAACCGCGGGTGTCAAGCCCGGTGAAATTGACTGGAAGAAGCTGTTTGTCGAAAAAGGGGTGCGATGGTTTCATACGGGCGGGATTTTCTCGGCACTTTCTGAATCGACGCGGCAGGTTGTTGCAGAGGCCGTCAAGGCGGCAAATGCGGCCGGCACCATCGTGTCGTACGATCTGAATTTCCGCTCAAAACTCTGGAGCAGCAAGGAAGCGATTGAAACCACGAAACCGCTTGTGCCATACATCGATTGCCTCATCGGCAATGAAGAGGATTTCCAAAAAGTTCTTGGATACGATGTTGAAGGCGTCGATGTCGAAAAGGGGGAAGTCGACACGACTGCGTTCAAGAATATGGTCAAGAAGGTTGTGAAAGATCATCCCAATGTGAAAGTTGTTGGCACAACGCTCCGCGGTGTGAAATCAGCCGGCATCAATGATTGGTCGGCAATCATGTGGGCCGAAGGAACATTCTACGACGGCCTGCAGATGCCCGGACTGGAAATCAAGGATCGTGTCGGAGGTGGTGATGGATTTGCGTCGGGTTTCACGTACGGATTTCTGAGCGGCAAGGCACCGCAGGAGTGCGTGAATCTCGGTGTCGCGCATGGGGCAATGCTCATGACGACGCGCGGTGATACGAGCATGATTACACTCGATGAGTTGCTTCATGTCGCAAAGGGTGGAAGTGCACGGATCAAGCGATAAGCATCATCGGAGTGGTCTGTTTCGGAATGCATTGATCTCGTAGGTTCCAATCGAAACTCAAAAAGGAAAAGAGAGAAGACGTATGGCACAGAAAGCGGATATCGGACTCGTTGGATTGGCCGTCATGGGCGAGAACCTGGTTCTCAACATGGAGAGCCACGGATACACGGTCGCAGTTTTCAATCGCACCGTCGACAAAGTGAATCAGTTCGTGAACGGTCGGGCGAAAGGGAAGAACATTGTCGGGACAAAATCAGTTTCGGAACTTGTTGGCTCGTTGAAAACGCCGCGCAAAATCATGTTGATGGTGAAGGCAGGAAAACCGGTGGATGAGTTCATCGAGTTGATCATTCCTCATCTTGAAAAAGGGGACATTATCATAGACGGCGGTAACTCACACTTCCCCGATACAATTCGTCGCACGAAATATCTTGAAGGAAAAGGATTCCTGTTTATTGGTACCGGTGTTTCGGGTGGAGAAGAAGGGGCGTTGAAAGGGCCGTCGATCATGCCCGGTGGATCTCCGGCAGCATGGCCTTCCGTCAAGCCGATCTTTCAGTCGATCGCCGCCAAGGTTACTGATGGGACGCCATGCTGCGATTGGGTCGGGGAAAATGGTGCAGGTCATTTTGTGAAGATGGTCCACAATGGCATCGAGTACGGCGACATGCAGCTAATATGTGAGGCATACCAGATCATGCACGAGCTTCTTGGCATGAGTGCCGGCGAAATGCACGAGGTGTTCAAGAAGTGGAATACCGGCGACCTCGATAGTTATCTGATCGAGATTACGCGCGACATCCTTGCCTTTAAGGACACGGACGGCGGCGCACTTGTGGACAAGATTCTGGATACTGCCGGACAAAAAGGGACGGGCAAGTGGACCAGCGTTGTGTCGCTTGATCTTGGCATTCCACTTACGCTCATCAGTGAAGCGGTGTATGCGCGGTGTCTTTCCGCTTTGAAGGAAGAACGTGTCGCCGCGGCGAAGGTTCTCGGTGGTCCGGCGGTTTCGTTCAAGGGCGACAAGGCCATGTTTCTTCAGGATCTGGAAAAAGCGTTGTTCGCGTCCAAGATCGTCTCGTATGCCCAGGGGTTCACTCTGTTGCGTCAGGCTGCCGATGAGTTCACATGGAATCTGAACTATGGCGGCATCGCGCTGATGTGGCGGGGCGGTTGCATCATCCGCTCAGCGTTCCTTGGGAAGATCAAGGAGGCGTTCGACAGAAATCCGGCTCTGGCTAATCTGTTGCTCGATCCGTTCTTCAAGGAAAAGATCGCAGTCTCTCAGGAGGCGTGGCGTCGTGTGATTGCGGCGGCTGTCACGAATGGCATTTGGGTTCCGACGTTTGCAACCGCGCTGAACTATTTCGATGGGTATCGTAATAACAGGCTTCCGGCAAATCTGCTGCAAGCACAGCGCGACTATTTTGGTGCGCATCAGTATGAACGTGTCGACAAACCGCGCGGCGAGTTCTTTCATACGAATTGGACAGGCCGCGGTGGCGAAACTGCATCGACATCATACGTCGTTTAAACAGCAATGGGAAAACTCTGGCACGCTGCTGTATTCGAAAAAGGCGGCCAACACTAGGAGATGAGGTACATGAATCAGATTCTTCAAGAGATCGGCTTGCTCGGTATTGTGCCGGTGATAGCGATTGACAATGCCGACGATGCCGTGCCGTTGGCGAAAGCCCTGGTTGATGGCGGCCTACCGTGCGCTGAAGTTACATTTCGCACCGCTGCTGCAAAAGAGGCAATCACGCGCATCGCGAAAGCGTATCCGGCGATGATGCTCGGTGCGGGTACGGTCCTGACTGTTGATCAGGTGAAGGCGGCGGTGGAATGTGGTGCAAAGTATATTGTATCGCCGGGCTTGAATACCAAGGTTGTTGAGTATTGTGTCCAGCACAGTATTCCGGTTACTCCGGGTGTAGCGACTCCGACAGAAGTGGAGATGGCCTTGGAGCAGGGGCTTGAGGTTGTAAAGTTCTTTCCAGCAGAAGCGAACGGAGGCCTTCCGTTTCTGAAAGCCATATCGGCTCCGTACAAAAGTCTCAAGTTCATCCCGACCGGAGGAATTGACGAGACCAATTTGCTGTCCTATCTGAAGTTCAACAAAGTACTTGCGTGCGGTGGCAGCTGGATGGTGAAGTCGGAGTTGATCAACAACAAACAGTTTGATGAGATCAAACGTATCACATCCCAAGCTGTGATGAAGATGCTTGGATTTGAACTGCGTCATGTCGGAATCAACAACTCCGATCCTCAGGTTGCAATGAACGGAGCAACAAAGCTTGCCTCCATTCTTGGACTACCCCTCAAGGACGGGAACTCCTCAGTGTTTGTCGGTGGCCAGTTTGAGTTTCTCAAGAAAATGTACCTGGGTTCACAGGGGCACCTTGCAATCGGGACGAACTTCGTTGACCGCGCTGTTACCTATCTGAGCGGATTGGGTATCGGAGTGAAACCTGAAACTCGTGTAGAGAAGGACGGCAAGCTTGCAACCGTGTATCTTGACATTGAAATCGGTGGATTTGCATTGCACTTGCTGCAATTGTAGCTATCCGTTTAATCACCTACGACAAAGGCTTGGGTTTTTCCCGAGCCTTTTGTCTGTCCGGCCCTATTTTCTTCAGAGCGGGGAGGGTACACTAGTCAATCTCACCGGCTCCGGGGGCTTCCACGTTGAAAATTTCTTGCCGCGAAGATTCGCCTTCTAAGTCCTCATTTGTTGTCTCGTTCTTGGATTGTTCCGTTGATATCTTAGGTGATGGAGATGCATTCGCTAAATTATTTCCATAATTGTGGTTGCGTCCCTTATTTATTTTATTTCCCAACCGCTTGACTTCCCCTTTAGTACTTTGTATATTTTTGCCAAGTTTAATCGGTAAAGTCATCGATTAATCAAACACTCCGTCTTTCACCACTCAAGAGACAGTTACTCACGGGATTGCCAATGCCGACAAAGTGCCTGGCCGTTTTTCTCTGCTTGCTCGGAGCAACTACGCCCAGCTACGGACAACCCGATCACGGTGTTCAGCGAAATGTTGTGAAATCGCTGGGACCATGGTCTCAGCGCATTGCGGAGTCATTCCTGCTGCGACATCCCGGCGCGGTTACATACGACACGGGATTCACTGAACAGAAGTGGAACTACGAGCAGGGACTCATGCTCTGGGCGTTCTATCAGACGTCTCTGCATTCGGGGC
>CAYJNF010000037.1:0-14424 GCA_964370915.1 uncultured Chitinophagales bacterium | reverse complement strand
TATTTACAAAGTCAAGAACGTTCATGTCGCACACCCGCTATTTGGGACTTGTTTGTTGTGTGGTGCTTGAGTTTTGATGGCTCGCCCCCAACGCGTGCTTGACGTATGCAAACACACCAAACGCCCGGGCCGCTTCTCCCTGTGCGTGCACTGTTCCGATCTCGCCAACTCCGTATCCATCCTCGCCGCCGTTCGGGTTCCAACCATTGCGTATGCCGTGATCGCTTTCTCTGTGCAACGTGACGGTCGCTTTACCGTGATGATTTGTCCAGACGTGTTCCAGCATCTTCTCAACCTTTGCCGGAATATCGGCAAGTTCGTCGGGAGCGATCATGTAGGCATCAAGAAGAAAATTCACGAACGCGCCGTTGCCATCCATGTGAATCTGATAAAAGTCAATCGGATCGACCCAACCTGTTGACGGATCCAGGATGTGTTTTGCTGTCGCCACGATAATGTGTTTGTATTTGGGATCAGCGGTGACGCGGTACAACGCTGCGCCGATAGCACAGTACTCGGTTCCATGCCAGGGAAGTTCCTTGCCGAACGCCGCGCGTCCCGGACGTCCCTCCCATCGTCCGCTGCCTTTGTACAGCTTTTTCTCCACATCGTTCCACACAAGCAGAGCATCATCGAGGTAGCGCTTTTCTCCCGTTGCTTCATACAGCATGCACGCGACAGTCACCATCTGATTCATGTTGCTGTTGGTAAAAATCTTCTCATTCACCCGTGCATGTGGCGCCCAATTGTACCACGTCCAGAATCCTTCGTGGTTGGAGAGTCGCCCGTCTTTACGCGCATCGTCGTAGCGGCGTGCTGCGCTTGTTACCAATGGCATGTTGATCTTGCCGGTCACCTCCCACCATTTGAGTTCCGCAATCGCCGCCCATGCGCGATCATCAACCCAGTAGCCGTCATACAAGTGCGTGACGTTGTGCTGCTGCATGTGAAAGCGAAGAAGCGCAGAGTCGTTCGTTGTCGCAAACAGGTAGCCGTCACCGATTGCGCCGTATGCCCCTTCCCAACCGGGAGTGTAGATGCGATGAAAGAGCTTGTCGACCGCGTACGCCCGTTGCAGCCAGAGTTCTGAGGGCTGGTACGATTGAGCTGGTTGGATTGATGAAGGATCTTCGGCGCTCGCCGGTGTTCCGTTTCGGGAATAGAAAAACAGCGCAGCTCCAACAAATGCCAGCGTGACGACAAGACTTGCGACTATCGTCGTGCGCGAGGTCTTCGTCGTTGCAACAGATGTCTGTTGGCGTGATTGTTTCTTGTGGTGTTTTGTCATCTGGGGTGTGTAAATGTGAGAAGAGAATGAAAGGAAGTCAAGCGTAAAGGAATATGTGGAGATGCCCTAAGGCAAACTGCCCGAACATTGTCATTCTGAACCTCGCTTCCCAGTCTACGACCCATAGGGAGGTGAAGAATCCAGTCAAATGTTCTGGTCGACGACTCTCTACGAGACCGTAGGTCGACTCGTCGGGATTCTTCACTCCGTCCCAACTTGAGAAACAGTTGGAACTCCGTTCAGAATGACAACTTAGAAAACGATTGTCATTCTTGTCAGCGTTTTTGGGAATCTCCCCAAAGGGAATCAGAGAAAAAGGTTTGCCACAAAGAGGCGAAGTTCTTTTGGAGATTGAGAGTTTGAATTGCGAAAGGATTTGCAGTTCTTCGTGCCTTCGTGTCTTGGTGTTGAGCATTTCTCATTGGTGATGCACTTTGCATTTCCTTTCATCGCTGGATATATTGAACGCAACGAACCATCCGGTCAACCATAAATCCTTTCAACGATGAACATCGCCATTGTTGCCTCTGAGTGCGCCCCATTCGCGAAGACCGGAGGACTCGCTGACGTCGTCGGTGCGCTGCCGAAATCGCTCGAACATCTCGGTGCAGACGTGAAGGTCTTTCTGCCGAAGTACAACACGATTGACGAATCGAAGTACACGTTGCACTATCAGTACAATATCGGCGAAATGCCCATCCGTGTTGCTGGCGTTGTGTGGCCTGTGCATGTATTGCGATCCACGATTCCAGGCTCATCGGTTTCCATTTACTTCATCGATTGTCCGCATTTCTTTCACCGGGGAAAAATCTATACAAACGATTTCGATGAAGACAGCCGTTTCATCCTGTTCACCAAGGCGGTGATTGAAGCTATTCAACGGTTGCAGTGGATTCCCGACGTGATTCACTGCAACGATTGGCAAACCGGATTATTGCCACTGTTGTTGAAGGACAACTACGGTTGGGACAGAATGTTCGACGGAACGGCGACGCTGTATTCGATTCACAACATCGGCTATCAGGGCTTGTTTGGGCGGTCGGCGATGGATGCAGCCGAAATTCGTCCGGATCGTTTCGGCGCATTGGCAATTCACGTCGGCATTTCATTCATGAAGGGGGGAATTCTTTTTTCCGACCTTCTCAGTACCGTCAGCGAGACGTACGCGAGCGAGATTCTGACGCCGCAGTTCGGCTCCGGCATGGAAGAATTCCTTTCCCTGCGACGCGACGACCTTCATGGCATTATCAACGGCATTGACACGGATGTCTGGAACCCGGAAACCGATCCTCATCTTCCCCACCATTACACCATGAAGTCGCTGGACGGAAAATATCTCAACAAAAAATTCCTGCTGGAAAAAATCGGCATGCCGTTCAATCCCGATCGTCCCCTCATTGGCATTGTGTCGCGGCTGGTCGCGCAGAAGGGCTTTGATCTTGTTGCGGACGCCATCGATGGTCTGATGGGTCTCGATGCACAGTGGGTGATACTCGGTTCCGGCGAGGATCCGTATGAAAATCTCTTCTCCTCAATCCATTACTCGCTGCCGCACAAAGTGTGGACGTACATCGGGTTCAACAACGAGCTTGCGCATCTTATCGAAGCCGCTTCGGATATGTTCCTGATGCCGTCGCATTACGAGCCGTGCGGACTGAACCAGATGTACAGCCTGCGGTATGGCTCCGTTCCGATCGTGCGCAAGACCGGAGGACTTGCGGACACGGTACACGATTGGCACGAGTATCAGGCGCTCGGGAGCCTGTCCGCCGGTCAGGCGGGCGCCGAGGGAAATGGGTTCTCATTCAATGACGCCACAGCGTACGCATTGCAGACAACTGTTGAGCGCGCGGTCAGCGTGTTCTACAACGACAAGGAAACGTGGCACCGGCTGATGATGAATGGCATGAGCGCCGATCTGTCGTGGGACTCGTCGGCACAGAAATACATGGCACTGTATGAGATGGCGATGGAGAAGAGAAGAGCATAACAGATTATTCGCAGCCGGGCTTCTTTCCTTTTTGCTCGATTCGTATATTCTCGTAGCAGTCTTGGATTGCTGAACACAGGAGGTTCTTTGCCAACCACTCACTTCCGGTTCTTTCCATCCCAAAGTAGGCCCCTCAGGATATTACTCGTGTGTTACTACGCGGTGATATGCTTCCAGGTATTCAGTTGCAAGCAAGCTCCTCCTGAGCCACCACCACCTCCGCCGCCGACGTCCTATGTCCAAACCATCTTTCTTGATGTCGTTGATACAACGCTGACAGATGTGTGGATTCGCCTCCACTTTGCTGATACGATACAGACACGGTCATTTACGCTTCTTCGGGGTACGCAAGTATTATCGCACGTCGCAGTTGCCCCACGGGATACGATCATCCGAGACGATTCCCTTTTACAAGGACACGCATACAGCTACAAAGCAGTCAGAATGCAAGCGGGTGTAGTAGTAGACTCGACGTCTCTACCTGTTTCGACCATGGCTCTTACCAACGATGAATATTCTTTTCGCTTCGACACATTGGGATACGGGAACGCCAGCCAGTTGCTGGATGTTTCAATCATTTCCGAGAATGACGTTTGGGCTGTTGGTGAGGTGTATATCCAGGACTCTACAGGCCAGATAGATCCTCATGCTTACAATCTCGCGAGGTGGGATGGCACTAGGTGGAAGCTTCAACGCATTATGTTTCCAGTATGCCCTCTCCCAAGTACCGCGCCCATTCCAGCAAGAGCAATCCATGCATTTGCATCAGATGACACATGGATCACGTCATCTGGAACGGTTGCTCGTTGGGACGGCAATCGCTTTTCAACCATGTGTATTCCAGGAGACGTGTTGGTGGGAAGAGTCAATGAAATCTGGGGCGAAAGTGGAAACAACGTGTTTGTTGCGGGAGACTTGGGATCACTTGCGCATTTTAATAACGGAACATGGTCAAGAATCGAAAGCGGGACACAACTGCACATACAGGACATATGGGGTGCAAAAGATCGCGTCACAGGAGCGCAAACAATCCTCTACATTGCCTCGAACAAATACTCTAACGATGGCTGGGGGCTGTACGAAATCCGAGGATCTCAAGCTTTCCCACTTTCCGGCGATGGTCTGTCATGGAGCTTGAGCAGTGTCTGGTTCGTACCCAACAGGTGGTACGGGATAGTTGGCGATGGCGCCTATCTCTCCGACACGTTGCCTAATAGGTGGACAAGGACTTTCAGTCTTCCATCGCTTTATAAGCAACACGTTCGCGGCGAGAATCTCAATCGGATTGCCATTGCTGGCGACTTTGGATTACTCGTCACATACAATGGCGCAAGGTGGCGCAACCACACTGATCGCACAGGCATGTCAGATGGATCATTCTACGGCGTTGACACCAAAGGGAACACGCTCGTGGCCGTTGGCCACGTCGGTAACAAAGCGATTGCGGTCATTGGGAAAAATCACTGATAGCCACCTTTTGTTCCATCCAAACGTAGGAGGTATTGATGCAGATGCGATCTGCCATATTGAGTCTATCACAGGGATGAAGAAACTGATCATTGCTTCAATACTGTTAATGTTCATGGCCTGCAAAGAATCTCCCCCCGAGCCACAGCCTCCTGCCGCTAAGGATCCGCGCACGAACACTTGGACTGTAGACACAATTGCATATCCCGGCAGCTTCCAGACGATAATGACGAGAATGTGGGCAAGCGGGCCAAGTAGCGCGTATGTTGTTGGGCATAACGATAGGGCTTTCGGCAAGATGTTTCGATATGACGGGACGACATGGACCGATGCACGTTTGAATCAATCGCAGGGTGGAACAATTTCACCTCCTGTGGACGAATTGAATGCAATATACGGGTTTGCCTCAAACAATATCTGGGCAGCAGGGGGAAGGGCCGGCAATCCACCTGCGAGTTCCGATAGCTCAGTGGTGATTCACTACGACGGCACCCGGTGGCAAGAGCATAATATATTTCCTAACCGCGGAAGGCTCATCCTATCACTCTGGGGTGCAACACCCACCGACATCTGGGCCGGTGGTGTCAATACACTATTGCATTATGACGGCATACAGTGGAGCCACTTTCCGATCGAGATGCCAGGGCAAGGCATCCAGTTCCTGAGCCTCAGCGGATCGAGTGCAAACGCAGTGTATATGGTTGGTGCAAGAAATGACGCAACAGGAAATAATGACACGACTGCTTATCTGCTCTTTCGCTACGGAGGTAGTGGATGGAGCGTGGTTGATTCTTCAGTTAGCGTTCTGGGTATGTACCCGAAGTTCGGTGTGATATTGGGAGTGATCGGGGGAACTCTGTACAGCGTGTACCCGGATGTCTTTCGGTACAATGGAGCAGTTTGGGAAAGATATTTTTCTCCTCCGTTTTCTCTTATCGGAATTGGCGGGACAAATTCAAGCAGCTTATTTGCCGTTGGCGGTCGGAGCCAGATCTACCACTTCAATGGAAGCGACTGGTATCGATATCCTCAATTCCCCAATGGAAATATCGACTTCACCTCTGTCTGCGTGTTTGACGATCAGGTGTTCGCCGTCGGCAACGACGGCTTAAGAACTTACGTCGCGCGAGGGAAATAGAGAGAACACACGCAGGGCAGTCAGGGCAACTTAGCAACTTCCAAGAGCTGTGACCGTATCCTCGGTACAGGTTTCTATCTGTCGAGTCGATTCATCTTTGGGTTCCACTCTCGATTCTCCGTATATTGTCCTCCCCCCCGCAGCTTTCAGCACTTAGGAATTCAATGAAGCGTTCTGTTTTCTCTCTCGTGTGGTTTGTGTTTGCGTCGAGTGTTCACGCGCAGACACTTTCTCTTTCAACAACTCAGTTGAACTTCGGCACGAAGCAAACCAACACAAAGGATAGTCTGACATTCCGTGTTCGCAACACAGGCAATGCGCCGGTGAGCGTCACGGACATCAACACATTCAAGTCCGCGTTTTCGGTGCGCGACACCGCGTTCGTTGTGCGGGCGCATGACAGTGTAATGGTGAAAGTCTATTTCAAAACCAGTCACAACGTCACATGGAATGATGTTCTCGTTGTCGAGAATACGGCCGGACGCGGTTCGCTCACGCTGCGGCTGACAGGAACGGGAACGTACAACGAAGCCGGCTATGCGTCGACGCAGAATTTATGGGAGAATGCATTGAAGACCGCATTGCTCGCTCTCGTGAACAATCATACAACGCTCGGGTACAACACGGCTCGCGATCGCATGTTTGAAACCATCGACGACTACGGATTGGTCGATACGGTTGAATGCGTGTACAGCGGCAGAAGGGTTCACGCGGCGACGCGTACGGAAGCGCAGAATCAGAATTTCAATACAGAACACACCTGGCCACAGAGCTTCTTCAGCAGCAACGATCCGATGGTCTCCGATCTGAATCATCTTTATCCAACGGATGCTGAACCGAATAGTCGACGGGCGAACTATCCGTTCGGCCCGGTGGCAAACATCACGTGGCAGGATGGTACCTCCAAACTCGGAACGCGCTCGACAGGCGAGATGGTATTTGAACCGCGTACTACGCACAAGGGCGATGTTGCGCGGGCGCTGTTCTATTTTCTCATTCGCTATCCGAGCAACTACGGCGGATACATGACGGCGCGCCAGGAAGCAGACTTGCGCGTGTGGGACATGTTCGACACGGTGAGTACCAAGGAACGACAACGCAACAACGGTGTCGCAACGTATCAGGGCAAACGCAATCCGCTCATCGATCATCCGGAATTCACAGACCGCATTACGCAATACTACACCAGCACGGCGCCGACGTTGTACCCTGATGTTGCGGCGTCACCCGCAAGCGCTTCGCTGGGAAGTGTTGTGTACACAGATTCGGTTACGTTCAAGCTGGCAATCGTCAACAAAGGTCGCGCAACGCTGACCATTTCGTCTGTCACACTGCAGAACGGAACGACGGGTTATTCCATTGTTTCATTCCCGGCAAGCATTCCCGCTGATACGTTCGGCATCGTGAATGTAAAATTCAAGCCGACTCTTCCATTGGATCAATCATACAGCAATAGTGTCACCATCACCAGCAACGATCCCGATCAGTCCACGCTGGTTGTGCCGTTGACTGCCACGGCGTTTCTGCCGTTCGTGGATGTTCACCTGTTCCTCGAAGGTCCGTACCAGACTGTAACAGGAATGATGACCACATCGCTGCGGTCAAGCGGCGCGCTTGCTGCACGCTACCCTGACGTTCCGGCGCCTTCAAACGCAGTCGACAGCATCAACGTCGAATTGCGGGATTCGCTATCGGCATCTGCTTCAACGACGAGAAGTTATCGTCCCGCGTGGTTGTTAGCTGATGGAACCACGCGAAGCTTTACAGATACGACGAGTGCATTGAAGTTCGACGACATTCCTTCCGGTTCGTACTACATTGTGGTGCGTCACGGAAACCATCTTGCAGCCATGAGCAGTCAGCGCTACACGATGTCATCGATACCATCAGCGGCGTACGAGTTTGCGCTGTCGTCGACAAGCGCGTACGGGGCAAGCTCGATGAAAGAAGTTGTGTCGGGTGTGTTTGCGCTCTACGCGGGGGATGCTAACCAGTCGGGAATTGTCACCGCCGCCGATGCGAATCTGGTGTTCGGTCAATTGAACTCGGCAGGGTACAATCTGCTGGATGCAAATCTCAGCGGAATTGTTTCGGCGGCAGATGCTAATATTGTGTTTGGGAATTTGAATCGGAGAAGCCAGGTTCCGTAGCGGCTTGGGATAGAAGACTTACCGCAGAGACGCAGCGGCGCGGGTGAGTTATTGGAAAGGCAAGACTACCGCAAAGACGCCAAGGGTCGGAATGAAAATTTGTGGGAGAATGCTCGAGGCGAAGCTCACGATTCCTTCTTCTCAAAAATTGAAATAAGGTCAATCTGAAATCCCGAAAGAATTGTCGAAGCCACAATCCCGCGTTTCTTTGCCTTTGCAAGCGTAGTAAAGCTGCCGTTCTGGTTGGTAAGGACTTCGATTGATTGCAACGTTGGGTCGACGACCCAATACTCCTTCACACCATATTGCTCGTAGACATCCTTCTTCTTCGCGAGATCGTAGTAGCCCGTGCTGGGTGAAAGAATCTCGACAACGAGGTCGGGCGCGCCTTCGATGCGCTCGTCTTTGAGAATGTGTTTGCGTTCAGTCGAGACAAACAAGATGTCGGGCTGAAATGTGTCGTGCTCGCTGAAGTAGACATCAGTTGGAGCGTAGAATAGCTCGCCAAGATTTCGCCCAAAAACAAACGCACTGAGTTGCAGAAAAATCTTTCGAGAGACCGTTTGGTGATACAGACCGGGGGCTGGTGTCATGATGATTTCTCCTGCGATCAGTTGGCACGAGGCGCCTTCGGGCATTTTCGCGTAGTCATCATACGTCTTCAACTTCTCTTCCGTCAATTCCATCGTCGCTCACTCCTTGCGTTGGCTGAATGATACGGCTCCTTCGTTTGAGTTGCAATTGAACGTCATTCCTTTTGCCGCGGCCCGGGATAGAAGGTGACCGCAAAGAAGCCACGGCGCGGAGTGTTCATTCTCCCTTTTCAAACAACCTTCTCCACTTCAATAAAGTTTGTTGACCCGCGTGCGAAGAAGGGTTGCCCGCCGAGCAGAACAATATACTCTCCCCTCTGCACCAAGCCGAGGTTGAGCAGCCGTTCCTGAATCTGCTTCACGGCTTTGTCGGAATCCTGAACAAGACTTTCAATGACCAACCCATCGACTCCCCAGATGAGGTTCAGTCGCCGCAGGATTTTTGCCCGATCAGTGATGGCGAGAATACGCGTCGGCGGACGGTAGCGGGATACCACCCGCGCGGTTTCGCCGGAATGAGTTACACACACAATTGCCGCGGCATTCATTTGCTCGGCAAGCACACACGCTGCGCGGCCAAGCGCATCGTGGCGGCTCGACACGCCCGTTGTGTGATGATCCAACACGCGGTTTGATTCGATATTCTCCATCTCAACACGACGAATGATCCGCTCCATGATCTGCACGGTTTCGAGCGGATACTTCCCGACCGAGGTTTCGCCGCTCAGCATCACTGCGTCGGCACCGTCCACAACACCGTTGGCAACATCATTCGCTTCGGCACGCGTCGGCGTGGGGTTGTTGATCATGGATTCCAGCATCTGCGTTGCAATGATGACGGGCTTTCCTGCAGCACTGCATTTCTTGATGATCTTCTTTTGCAGCATCGGTACATCTTCCGGCGGCAGCTCGACGCCGAGGTCGCCGCGTGCAATCATGATCGCATCTGCTTCCGCAATGATCGCGTCGATGTTCGCGACGGCTTGCGGCTTTTCAATCTTGGCGACGATCGGCAGAAAGCGTGATTGCTCAATGCGATCAATGATCACCTTCCGCAAATCGCGGATGTCTTCGGCTGTGCGTACAAACGAGAGCGCTACGTAGTCAATGTCCTGCTTGATGCCGAATTCCAGATCGCGGATATCCTTTGCGGTGAGCGAGGGTGTGCTGACTGCAACGTTCGGCAGATTTATTCCCTTGTGCGCGGAAAGAGTCCCACCCACGAGGACTTCGCAGTGAACATTACTCCCCTTCACTTCAACAACACGAATGCGGATCTTTCCGTCATCCAACAGAATCATGTCTCCTGGGTGAACGTCGCGGGTGAGATTCGCGTACGTTGTGGACACGCGTTGCTGATCACCGATAATGGAGTCTGTCGTAACCGTGAACGATGCCCCCTGTCGCAACTCGATGAAGGGGACATTGAAATCACCAATGCGAATTTTCGGACCCTGCAAATCCTGGAGCACTGTTATGAATGCGCCGGTGCGCTGCATGGCTTCGTGGACATTGTGAATCGTCGTCAGGTGATCGTCGTGTGTGCCGTGAGAGAAATTCAATCGCACAACATCAACCCCTGATCGAATGAGCTGGATCAGCATATCGACCGAGTTTGACGACGGGCCAAGTGTAGCGACGATCTTGGTATTGCTATTACGATTCATGTCCATGGTATTTTACGTTGATGGTGAAAAAGTGTGATGGCGCAGAGCGTGAATGAGCGCGGGAAGTACCTCGCCGGATTTTCCCTGCAAGAATTCATCAGCGTACGAACTTAGCGGCGTTGGCTCGGGATTGATTTCCACGATGAAGGCACCGCTCTCCCTTGCGGCAAGCGGAAGCGAGGCCGCAGGATACACAACGCCGGATGTTCCTATGGAGAACAGCACATCGGCAGAACTGCAAGCGCGCTCGGCGTCTCTCCATTCATCTTCAGGCAGCATTTCGCCAAACCATACCACGTCCGGACGGATCATCCCGCCGC
The DNA here is from genome assembly GCA_964370915.1 of uncultured Chitinophagales bacterium. Classification (GTDB taxonomy): domain Bacteria; phylum Bacteroidota; class Ignavibacteria; order UBA10030; family UBA6906; genus CAADGV01. Next base: position 3,811 of record CAYJNF010000037.1, on the reverse strand, counting down.
AATCACACGTGGGAATTGCGCCACTACTCAGCACGTACTCGTTGGCGAAATTCTTTCCGCACTTCATGCAGTAGTTGCGCTCGATGTTGCCATGCAATTCGAACACATTCTTGCTGCCGGCACGCCGGTGAAGATTATCGATATTCTGCGTGACAACAGCAAACGACGAAAACATTCCTTCCATTTCCGCCAACGCGATGTGACCCGGGTTTGGCTTCACGTCGGCAATGACTCTTTTTCGGGCGGCGTACCATTCCCACACGAGTTGTGGATTGCGCATGAAGGCATTGAGGTTTGCCAATTCTTCGGACTTGAATTTTTTCCAGATGCCATCGTCGCCGCGGAATGTCGGCACACCACTCTCGGCGGACATGCCGGCGCCGGTGAACGCAACCACGCGTTGAGCTTTTGCAAGAGTCGTAAGCAATGTTTCGGAGAAGATCATCGCGCAGGCTCAAGGATGAGATGATGCGTTGATGATTGCGTGTCGCCGTCTGCACGAACCGTTTTGTATGCGCCATTCAGCCATAACGGTGTCTGATCGTCGTAGTGAATGCTGAATACCTGCCCCGACTGACCCGACGGAAGAATTGTCCGTGCCATGTGCGGTTCCGACATGTCGACGATACTTCGGAACGACGCACCGACAGTGACGCCGAAGGGTTTCGTGAATTCGCCTGGCTGAAATACATCATTGAAATTGTACTCGCCGCTGGTCATGGCGGTTGAGCCGCCCCCGTAGGGAAACGGTCCGATGCTGAAAACTTTGTCGAGCGGCTTCTGCAAGCCGAAGGGATGCTGCAATGTCACGGTGTGCAGGCTTCCCCACTGCCAGTGTTTCGTTTCGTCGCCGAATTGCATTCGTAGTGCGCCGATCGCATCCTTCATGCTTTTCAGAATGATGGCGTCGCTCGTTTCCATTTCTCCTGTCCGGATGTTGTCGAACCACACCGAGTTGCCGTCCTGGACGAGTCGCATGGTGACCCGCAAGGGCACATTCACGAGCATGACGTAATCATGAAAGAGTTTCTCACCCATTTCATCTTCGTAGATGTTGCGAATGAAATGTGCGAGAAACTCCTGGTAGATTGAGGTCGCCACGTTCTCGGACGAAAACACAAAGTTCCAGCTGCTCAAGTAGTCGATGACCAAATCACCAAACGGCGGATCGAGACTCCCCTTGCACGCGGCGATGATGTACGGAGTCAGCTCCTTGGCATAGAGCGAGTATTGATCATTCTGCAACAATTCAAAATCATGGACCGAGAACGTGATGTCCCTTCCCAGAACATCACGAAGTCGTTGCACGCGTGAGGGTGGTTCCCACAAATCGGAGATGTGGTACGGATACGCATCGTCGACAATCTTGTTGTTGGCAGTTGCGATGAATCCTTCGGGGGGATTGAAAAGATGCGGCAGCTTGTCGAAGGGAACAAACCCCTGCCACTCATTCATCTTCTCCCATCCCGCCAGCGGCAGGGTCGTGTTGTTGATTGACGCGCGGATGGGCAGCTTCACGCCGCACCAGTAGCCGATATTTCCCGCCGCATAGCCGTATACGAAGTTCTGTCCCGGTCCGGAAAACGCGCGCACGCCGGCGGTAAATTCTTCCCAGTTCTTTGCCCTATTGATTTTGTTGAAGGCATCGATCTGGTCGCTGATCTCCGTTCCGGTCCACCGCATGCTGGCAACGAAGGGATATTCCGCCTTCTTCAGCATTGTCTTGATATCGGTAACGATGGGCCCGTGATGTGTTGAGCGGATGGTGACGTAGTGCATCGTGTCGTCACGAACAGTGATTTCTTCCTCGCGACTTTCGATCGGAAGCGACTGGCCGTCGTAGATGTACCGGTTTGCATCCGACGAATCCACCTTCTCGACATAGAAATCTGCATCGTCCGCCATGACATTCGTCAGTCCCCACGCAATCTTGTCATTGTGTCCTGCGACGATGCCGGGAATGCCCGGCACGGAAAATCCCATCACGTTATAGCCGGGAGCTTGCAGGATCATCTCGTACCATTTCGATGGATTGGTGAGCTGCAGGTGCGTGTCGTTTGCGAGAATGGTGCTGTTCGATTCCGATTTCTTCGGAGCAACGACCCATGCGTTACTTCCTCCGAGCGTTCCGCCGATGCCGCGAAACTCGCAGTAGTCCTGTGAGGTTTGAAGAAATTCAAGCGCAGCGTGCATGGCCTTCTGCCATTCGGCGGAAGGAACCGTCGGGGCGACATCGGACGGATACGTTGGGAATATCTCTCTCGCTTTTTCGTAACCGACACGCTCAACGATTGCACCGAGTGTAAGGTCAGTCCACCAGGAGAGATTCAGTTCCCACGCCATCAGGCGGGCAATCATGATGCTGTGCAACGGCGTCCACGGTTCGGGATCGTACCGAAGGAGATCAAACTCGACGGGGTACTTTCCCTTGTGAGTTTCGATGAACGCGTTCACGCCGTCAGCGTAGGCCTGCAACCGCGCGCGCGAGTCGGGCGCAATGTTCCGCTCAATCTCCTCGGAGATTGAGCGGATACCAATGATGCGAAACATTCTGTCAAACGGCAGCGTGACCTGGCCGATCAGCTCAGACAGTCGGCCTTGCCCGATGCGCCGCCCCATGTCCATTTGCCACAACCGATCCTGGGCGTGGACATACCCGGTTGCAAACATCAAATCATGTTCATCGTGCGCAATAATGCGCGGGACACCGAACTCATCGCGAATGATGTCGACCGCGTTATGCAGCCCTGCAACCGAGATTGAGCCGGCCGTGTCGGGGAATGATTTGTGGAGTTGAAAACGGAGAAAGAAGAACCCGGCGATAGCAGCGACTATGAGCACACCAACTATGCCTATGGTGACTTTGAATCGAGTGGGCAACAGGAACTCCGATCGTCAGAAAACGGAAAGTGCGCCTCGATTGACTCAAGACGCACTTCAATATATTTAATCGAATGTCGTGTTGCAATGCACGGACAACCGTGAGGTCAGAACCGATATGAAAACGTCAGCGCTCCCGTGTTTGTTGTGACCTTCTCGTTCACCAACGATGTTTGGTCGTAGTTGGAGCGATACGTGTTCCACCATCCCCGCACGTACACGAGGTCAAGCATCGTCAACTCTCCGAGCGGAATTCCGAGTCCACCAGTGACATACTTCTGGTCGAACGTTGAAGGGTCATCCTTGTACGGGGACGTGTTGTACATGAAGCCGCCGCGTACACGGATGCCGGTGGTGGAGATGTTGTACTCGGCGCCAACCCGGAAATTCGTTGTCGGCCGGAATGCTTTCTTGATGTCGCTGTTCAGTGCGATCAAATCACTGTTGGCGTCGTCAAACTTCATCTGCTTCCAATCAATAAACTCGATGTCGCCCGAAAGGACAAGATTCTTGATGATCACTGAAGCTCCGGCACTGATCACCCAGGGAGTGATGACTTTGTATTTGTTGTTCTCGGGATCGTAATTGGTTTCGTATGAATCATACCCGCTTGAGTCTGGCGAATCGAAGTAGCTGGTTCCCTTGGTTGTAAATGTCTCTTCGATGTTCAACGTGGTTGGCGCCTTCACGGAAAAGCCAAGGCGAAAGCGATCAGGCTCCCGATACATCAACCCAAATTGTCCACCCATTCCGGTGATGTCGCTTTCCACTGTCTCCTCGACAATCAGTTCGTCGAAATCGTAAGGATACGTCCGCCAAACGTTCGCACGATCCTGTTCCTTGTATGTTCGGTCGTATGTGTAGCCGCCCGATACGTAGGTGAGTGTTACGCCGAGCGAAAGGTTCTTTGCCACATCGATGGCGCCGCCGA
>CAYJNF010000036.1:0-14445 GCA_964370915.1 uncultured Chitinophagales bacterium | reverse complement strand
TTTTCGTTGATTCGTGGGGACACTGGATCACGGTGTTGGGCGCCGAGTAGGGGCGTTTCATTTTTCTCGATAGCAGCATAGCCCCTGTCGTCTGTGTTGCCACATGGAAGCAATTGAAGAAGAGATGGCTTTACCAGGAATTTGACGAAGCCGATCCATCAAAGAAGCAGACACTATATGACCTTCATCCCGTGACACCAAAGTTTCGTGTAAAAACAAAGGCACACTTCTCACTCGAACGCGCACGATACTTGCGACGACACGAGAACCGCGTCTTCGCAATCCATTGGGATGAGTACTTCGATGACTTGATGCAGATTTGCGCGCCGCGCACGCCGCTCAGCCGCCAGGTGTTTCCGATGGGCGAGCTTCTCCGACGTCACGGGGAGATGATCAAATCGCAGGTCGCCTATTGGCATGGAGCGGTGAAGCGCGAGCAGGTGGGAAAAATTCTGAAGAACATGAAATTTGTTGCCGACACCTACGATCTTGTCGTGCGCAAGGCCGACGAAAAACACGCAATCGCCGCACTCACGGCAAATCTTGCATTGTGGGCGGCAAGCAAGTATGGCGTTGACGATGTGTATGGCAGCAATAAGTAATCGTCGCTGCCTAGACGGGAACAGAAACTCCGAAGCCACACAGTTTCGGAGTTTTCTTTTCTGATCTCCATCAAGCGCCCGGAAAGATCGTTCAGTCTGGTTGGAGCTTGTCGGTCATTTCTTCGACGAGTTCTTCGACTGCTTCACGCATTGCTTTCGCGTTGGGCGAGTTGTCGCTATTGTTGTCCGTGTTCAGGCTTCCCCATTCCGTAGAAACGTCCGCGCCAACCGATGCATCCGTTTTGCTCCCCTCTGTCCGGAAGCTCTCGATGAGTTTTCCTTCTTTCACCGAAATCAAATCACCCTGCAGTGTGATCTTCGCTGACACGGTTCGCAGCGATGAGCCAAGCGATTGGCCAAACACGCTGATTCCCCCGACACCGGATGAGCTGCTGCTTGCGTCGGCTTCGAGAATGGTTCCGATCACAACGAATTCAACACTGTTCTTTTTGCCCAGCTCGATTGCCTGATCGACGTCGATTGCCGCGGTCTCTCCATCTTTTGCTTTGAACTGAATGAACTTCGGCGTGATCTTTTTGTTTTTCAAGAACTCCGACCGAATGAACTTCGCAACGTTTTCGCCAAACGCCGCCCCAACTCCCGACGCATCCTCAAAAGGAAGGACGCCAATCTTCTGTGCGCTCACGGTGGCGGCGAACAGCAGTGTTATGACAAGAACAAGAATACTACGTTTCATAATCCCCTCATCTATTTGAGTTCACTTAACCACTGTTGTGCTGCTGTTCTCGCGGCCATCACCCCTTCCCTGCCAGCACGGTAACACATTTTCCAATTGCCCGACTTCGCTTCGTAATCGGGATTGGTAAACTCCATTTTGCCGTCCTTGTTGCGGGCAAGCGTCGCATCGAAGTCAATACCTTCCGACACTTCAAGGAATGTCGTGAGCCATTTCTTGATCATCGGTTTGGGATCGGTGGGATATTGTTGTTCCCACTCCGCCACCTTGCCTTTGTAGCTTTCCATCTCAACGTCGTGAGCTTGTTTCGCATACTCATCCATCTGACTGCTGAACATCGGATTCTCCGGATTGTCGGCCTCTTTCAGCTGTTGCTTCTGCATGTCGATCACACCCTGAAACGACTCTCGCTGGTCGGCGGGCATCGATTTCATCGTCTTCTCAAGCTCTTTGATATTTTTCTGCAACTCTTGCTTGAATTCCGTCCTTCGTTGCGCAGACGATTTCTGAGGTTCCGGCGGCTCTGGCTTCTGGTCTGCACGATACTTGAGATACTGCCGTTTGAACTCTTCCGTGCGGACATAGTCTTTTGCAAACACCACAATTTCGCGGACCGCGGCAGCGCGATCGCCTGAAGCGATTTTCTTTAACTTCATGGGATCGGGATAGGACAGGTAGCCGCCGCTGAAACTTGACCACACCGACTGTCGGGCGATATCTGCCGGAATGCCAACCTTCTCAAGCGAACGAATTGTTCGAACCTCAAGAAACTTGAACGCGCAAACAGCCAGTACAAGTACAGCAGAGAACGCGACAAGAAGAGCTCTCTTCATGGTGCCTCCAAAGGTTTGGATGAGATGGGGAGTCTGGTTTCAAGTTACGCTTTGTCGATTCGACTTACAACAGGCGCACGGTGCTTCCTACTGCAAAACCGAAACGAGGAGTACAACGGATTGATAATCATCATAGACCTCTGTATTTTGCAATACCACCCATGTGGGCGCATCACAAAAACGATACAAGGACCGAGATGACTTGCTCAAGAGTAAAATTTGCAGATTTGCGAAATGCCCTGTTTTTCCTCGCGGTCGTCTTTGCCGCAACGATCCTTTCTTCTTGCGGGAAGTCGAGAGACAAACTGGCTCTCAACCCTGCCGATAGCCTTACGATCGTGAACGACAATCTTGCGCACCGCGCCGAAGTGGACGACTTCTTCCGCAATAGCCCGGATTCACCATTCAAGCGCGATTCGGGCACGGCGTATCACGGCATCAACTGGTTTCCAGTCAATCCGTATTTCTGCGGGCGTTCCGTGCTCCATCGTTATGACGATCCTGAAACCGTAAGTGTGTTCGGCACAAAGGGAGAGGAGCGCAGGAATCTCCGCTACGGCTATTTCGAAATCCGTGTGCCCGGCGATCAGGGTGACGTAAAGACTCTGCGCATCAACGTGTACAAGTTCACTCCACACGATGCGAAGCGCTACGAGTTGTACAAGAACAACATGAGCCTCTGGTTTACCGATCGGACAACCGGGAAGGAAACGTACAACGTCGGACGTTATATCGAGATGGGAGACGAGAACCCCGATCCGAATTTTGTGTACACCATCGACCTGAACAAAGCGTTCAATCCTTACTGCGCGTACAGCGACAAGTACTCCTGCGCAATACCGCGGAAAGAAGATCGTATTGATATTGCCCTTCGCGTTGGCGAAATGAAGTACCACGAATAGGAGAGTCACCGTTGTGTTGTGATTCGCCCTCTTTCCGTGTACATTGAAGCATTCAATATCTGATTTTCCCTTACTCACGAACAACGTCCTCGAATGAACCAACACCGCCTCTACCGAACGATAGAGAGTCTCAGCGAACAAAAATTCCGAACCGACGAGCAGTTGTTGAACACCGTGCTCGAGCGGATCATTCACAACGAAGAAATTCCGATCAAGGGCGGACGTATCTGGAAACTTGAGCCCACGCAGGGCACGTACCGCCTCACCCATCAATGTGGCGATATGGATCCCATCAAGAAGAATTTCCGGCTGCGGATCCTGAGTTATCCGATGTTTCTTCAGTTGGGAAGAAAGCAAACCATCGTCACTGCTGAAACGAACCGCTATCTCCGGCAACGCGGCATTCGCCTGTACTCTGCGACGGGGATCGGCGAAAAAGTTCAGTGGAAGGGATACAGCCTGTATCCGTACGTTATCGGGTTCAACGCCGAATACATGAAGCAGGATGAAGCTTACGCGCTCAACATTATCAGCAACGTCCTCACCTCGGCCCTTAAGAACAAGCGAATCGAATCAAAAGCTGCCGCCCTCGAAAAGGATCTCGACAAGGCGCGGGAAATTCAACGCAGCATTCTGCCCGAGCACGAAATGCGGTTTCACCCATACGAATTGTACGGCGTATCGCTGCCGGAGAGAATTGTCGGGGGGGATTTTTTCGACTACATGCAGGCATCGGGCGACAAGGATCGGCTCGGCGTGGTGATCGGCGATGCGGCAAGCAAGGGACTTTCCGCTGCCGCACAGGCACTCTACGTCTCCGGCGCACTGCGCATGGGCGTGGAATACCAAACCAAGATGGATACCTTCATCGGAAAGATCAACCGGCTGGTGAACAAGACGTTCACCACCGAGCATTTTCTTTCCATGGTCTATATCGAGCTTACGACGAGCGAGAAGGGATTGATCTTCTACGTCAATGCGGGCCACAACAACCCGATTCTCCTGCACGACAAAACCGATGAGGTGGAAATGCTCCCCGCGACGGGACAAATCCTCGGCCCGTTCCCCAACGAAAAGTATAAAACGGATTTCACCTTCATGAAGCGCGGAGACATTCTGGTTCTGTATACAGATGGAATCACCGAAGCGGCAAACGAGGCAGGCGAGATGTACGGCGAGCAACGATTGATCAACATTGTCAAAGCCAACCGCACCCGGTCTTCAAAGGAACTCTGCCAGTTGATTCTGGAAGAAGTGCAAATGCATAACCGGTCGGTGGAGTATTCCGACGACAAGACTATTCTCGTCATCAAGAAAACGAAGTAGCAGGGCGATCCGCAGGAAGTGAAAGAGCCGCATTCGACTGAGTGCGGCTCTTTGTTGTTCGAGGAGTATCGGTGACACGTTATTTTGTTATGATCATCTTCCGCGTCTCTGCAAATCCCGGCGCCTGGATGCGGTAGAAGTAAATCCCGGTCGGAAGTTCTTCCTTGTTGAATTGAATTTCGTACGTGCCGGCACTTTGCATTCCTGAAAACACGTGGGCTACTTCCTGTCCCAAAAGATTGAAAACGGAGAGCCGGACAAACCCGCCTTTGGGGATGGTATAGGTAATTGTTGTTGTTGGATTGAACGGGTTGGGGAAATTCTGTTCGAGTACGGCTTCCTCAATTGTTTGCTTCACCTTCGGTTTTGGCTCAATGACCGCCGTCAGGTAGGTAATGGAAAGTCGCCACACCTGCGAGCTGAACACAGTATCCTGGCCATCGGTCGCACGTACGCGCCAGTAGTAACTCCGGGAGACGCGCGGTAACTCGACACGCAACGAGAGATTGGATCCGGCCAGGGTGTCTCGTCGAGCGTTGCTGTTGAATGCAGCGACCGTATCCAACTGAACAACGTACCGAATTGTATCAAGATCGGGATCAACCGATTGAGTCCACGAGCAGAACACGGCCGGTGTCGCGTTGGTGAAAGTATACGTCGTATCGTTGGGTGGTTCCGCGAGCATGAACGGTCGCGGAGGGTCGTTGACGTTTGCCACATCAACTGTGAAGATCTGATTAACAAAGCCCGCTCCGTTTTCCGCACGCAGCACCACGTTATGCGAACCTTGCAACGCCTGATCATTTGTCGGAGTCCATTGAATTGTCCACGTCGTCGTGTCGACGACCATGCCGTCCGGACCGGAAACGATGGACAGCGCCGGCGGCGTTCCTGTGAACGTTGGCGTGTAAGAATACGGAACATCCTGCGTTGCGGTTGTTGGCGGAGCGGATGCGAACGATGCTTGCACGGGACGCAAACGCAGCAACCGATTTGCGGAATAGGGTCCATTGGTGAGATAGATATTTCCGTCAGGTCCAACTTCGATATCTGCAAAGCCGGTGCCATACGAGAAGAAGGTGGCAAACGAACCGGGCACGATCGTATCACCATTTGCCGAGAGTGTTGTCATCCAGACCGTCGCGTTGCTGTTGCCGGTGAACAGCAGCTTGCCGCGCAGTCGGGGAAATGCACTGCCGCGATACACCGCTATGCCGGTCAACGCCGGCAGTGGTCCTTGAAAGTAATGGAGCGGCCTCACGTATGCAGGGTTGTTTGTATACGTGCAATTGCCTTCGATGGGCCAGCCCAGGTTGCCCCGCGCAGGAACGCGGTTCACTTCATCATCACATGAAGGACCATTCTCAGAGCAATACATGATGCCGGTTTGCGAATCCCAGGTGAAATCAAAACTGTTCCGGTGGCCAATTGACCAGAACGGCTTTCCGGGAAACGGATTGTCGGCAGGAATGGATCCGTCAGGATTCAAGCGGAGGATTTTCCCGCGGAGGTTTGTTGCAGACGAGTCTTGCGCGTTGGTGGAGGTGGCGTTTTCACCAAACGTCACGTACAATTTGCCGTCGGGACCAAAGTGGCAATTTCCCCCGTTGTGGTTGGTGGCGGTATTGATGCGCGTGCACACGACAAGGGTGCGCGGGTCAACGCCGATGCCGCTCGAGTCGCGCAAGCGCGCAACCACATTGGCACGATCGCCGCTACGGGTGAATTGCACATAGACAAATGGAGAGTCCGGATACTGCGGGTGAAGGGCAACGCCCAACAATCCTTGCTCACCGGTAGCTGCCACGCTGAGCGTTGCAAATGGCGTCCCCCGGACTGATCCGTTTGCAAACAGTTTGACGTTGCCGGAGTTCTTCTCGGTAAAAAAGAACGAACCGCTTTGATCGGGCACAAACGCGATTGCGACGGGGAGCGCAACAGCAGGACTCTGTGCCAGCGTATCAAGACGAAACTGTTGTGCGTGTACACTTTGTAGGGATGCCAGGACGCCCACCGCCATAAGCGTGGACGATATACCCCTGTTCATAAGTCATCCTCAAGTAATAGCAAATTAGTCGATACTCGTGTCTCCGGGTATGTTAGCGAAGTAAAACAAGTTTTTTTGTTCCGATGAACGTTCGGTCCAAATGTCCGTCGGGAGATGCTGCAGCAAGCCGGTAAAAATACACACCACTTGAAAGACCAGCAACGCTCACCAGTTCCAATCGCTCTCCTGCCGCCTGTATTCCATCGACAACTGTCGTTACACGTTGTCCCGCGGTATTGAAGAGCACAAGCTCAACATACGACTCGAAGGGCAGCGAGTACGAGATCGTTGTCACATTGTTGAACGGATTGGGATAATTCTGAGAAAGCGTGAAGCGTTGCGGAGCGGGAAGCGGCGGATTTACGGACTTGTCATTGAACTTCGTTCCTGCATCGCGAAGTTGATTGCAGAGTTGTACCTCGGTGGGACATCGGAACCCAAACCTTTCATGGTCAACTCGGGGGCCTTCAAGAAGTTGCCACACCATCGCTCCAGCTCCTCCATCGAGCAACGCCGTGGTGAGCCAACTCCCATATGTCGCTGCTTTCTGATCTCGCACAGCAAACTCCCCAATCACAAGCGGCTTTCGAATTGAACGGGCGATCCTGATGTGATCGCGTATCCAAACATTTCCCGAGTTCACGGGAAGGTTCCACGATTCAGGATACAAATGACAACTACCAAAGTCAATAGAGGAAAAGGATGAATTTGTGCGGAAGCTGATGCCCATACTGCCGTCAAACAGCCACTGCTGACTGTTGTATGAACCTGATGAATATGATCCTGCAGAAATATCAAACCCTTCCTCGCCAGTACCAACAAGATGATTCGGGTCCAGCGACTTCACATACCCAGACATCTCAGCAACCCAATTCTGAACCAATTGGGAGGAAGGATCGGAGGATCGCGGTTCGTTGGCCAATTCCCAGCCAAAGATCATGGCTTCATTCTTGTAGGCAATATTGGTGAAGGTGTTGATACGATTCAGTAGCATCGCAATGTAGTTCTTGAACCACACTCGGATCGTGGGATCAGCATAGAAGTCGTCGTGACCCCAGTTGGCTGATATGGCGTAACGATACGAGCGTCCTCCGCTTCCGGACATCATGCGTTCAACATCGCTTCGAGAGTACCGGTTTGCCGGAATGTCTTCCGTGATTTGCGATCGCCATCGGACGTATTGATTCATGCCGCCGTAATCATCCCAACTGTTGACAAACGGAATCAGAAGTCGAACATTGTGGAGTTTCGCCTGATAGACGACGTAATCGAGTGCACGCAGGGCGTGTTCGTTGAAGGCGCCGGGCCGATATTGAATGACGGCTCGATTCGTGCTGTCTGCCGAATCGAAGAACCCCCACGTCCGAACAACGTTCATCCGCGTGTTGGCGGACGTGGTGAACACCGCATTGACCGTCGCCGTATCTTCGCGGGCCGACTGCTCGAGCAAGTAATAGGCATTCACCCCAAGAAAATAGAACGGTCTCCCGCCGAGCATGAGCGTATCATTGGAGCGGCCGACAAACTGCGATCGTGAGTTGGTTGCTGTCAACACGATGAGCATCACCCCAAAAAAGAAAACCCGCCTGGCTCGACGCGAGCACGGCGGGAATCCGTATGGACAACCATGTCTATCGTTTGTAAAGATACGCACACTCTTGCCGTTTTGCCGTGGTTCCATCGTGGAACGTGTATGATGCGCCGCTGTACAGCGCGGCACTGCCAAACTCTCCGCGTTTGTTGAGCGCGTAAAAGCTGACATTGAAATCCGGGCGACCGTCGTCTTTTTTCAAACGTCGCATAATGTTGTGATCCACAATTCGCTTGCATGCCTCAAGGCACGCCTGTTCGGGAGATTTTCCTTGTCTCATGTATTCAACAATCATTACGCTGCTGCAGTTGATCAGGTTTGCCTCACCACGGCCTGTTGAGCCTGCTGATCCCACTTCGTTATCGCAGTACAGCCCTGCTCCGATAATGGGAGAATCGCCAACCCGGCCGGGAATCTTGAACGCAAGTCCGCTCGTTGTTGTCACGCAGGAGATTCCCCCGTTGAGATCGATCGCGCTGCAGTGGATCGTGCCGGTATGGCGCACGTATTCTTGATACGCCGATCCGATATCTTTGTCTTCAGTCGTATGCGCGGGCAGCCAATCATCCTTTGTGGAGAGATTCTCTTTCCACTTCAACCATTCCTCACGGGCTTTCTCCGTCAGCAGATTTTCTTCCTTGAAGCCATGGGCCTTCGCAAACCGCAGCGCACCTTCACCGACAATCAGCACATGATCGCTCCGCTCCATGACAAGCCTGGCAACCTTGGAGGGATTCTTGATATTGCGCAGCGACGCAACCGCCCCGGCCCGATGCGTTGGGCCGTGCATCACGGCCGCATCAAGCTCGACAACGCCATCTTCATTGGGCAGTCCGCCGTATCCGACGGTCATGTCATTCGGATCATCTTCCACAATGTTAACGCCGGCAACAACGGCATCGAGCGCGTCCGCACCGCCGCGAATAAATTCCATTGCCTTCGTCACGGCAGCAAGACCGTTGCCGCTGCCAATAATCGCTGGTGTGATTTCGCCCGGGGAGAGTGGTGACAACACAGGGGGGAGCGCAGAAACAGCAAGCGCCCCGACACTGACTGCCGAAGCGCGTTTGAGAAACTCTCGACGTGTTGGATGCATTATGACTTCCTCATTGTGTTATGAGAAAGTTAGAGAGAACTCACGTCATAAGCAATTATGCCCGAGTGGTTTCAGTCTTCCTCAACGTTGGTCTGTTTCGGATTTTCCGGCAACATCGGCGGGATGGGTGCGCCTTCATCGGGGTACAATGTTATTCCCCAATATTCCGGATCCTCCGGCGGATCCATGTTCCAATCTTTGTACGCATGAGAGTCATCAGTTTCGTAATGAAGCGTATACTCTCCCTTGTCCAGCAGAATTGTGGTGTTCACCATTCTGTTCTTTCGCGCACCACCCGCGTGAACAGTCATTGAGTATGTCATTTCCCACACTGTCGTCCCTGTTCTGTTATCGGTGATCCAGCCGTAGTCAGCCATCTCACGGTTCTGTCCTTCGCCGATTGCATACACGCGAATCTTTGTCGTCTTATCCAGCTTGAACTTCACCTGTTTGTGTGCGTCATTGCCGACGCGGATCAACTGGGCAATGGCATTCCTGTCGCGCTGATCGACATATTTGGCAACAATGGCGGGATTGAAATTCTCTCCAACGCCATAGATGGTCACGCCATAATGATCCGGATCAAATGGCGGTTCCGAATTCCAATCGCCGTAGGCATGTGAATCATCCGTATTGTACTGCACGATGTAGCTGCCCTTGGGCAGACTGATGATCTCATCCACAAAGCGGTTCTTGGAAGCGCCGCCGGCGTGGTTTGAATTGTCGGCATCCATCGTCCAGACTTTGGTTCTCGTGCGCGCATCAAGAATCACCGCATAGTCCGCCATGATTCTCCGTGAGTTGCTGCGCTCACCGGTGGCATACACGCGTATTTTTGAATCCTGTCTCAGCGTAAATCCCTCACTGCGGTTTTCGTCATTGCCAACCTTTACAATGCTCAGAATGACGTTTGCATCGTCCTTAAATGTTGAAATCTTGAAATTGTTTCTGTCCCTTTCGTTCGCGATCATGAACGTGATGCCATAGTTGAGCGGATCGGATGGTGGCGCACAATTCCAATCAAGCTCGGAGTGGCTATCGTCCGTCACGAAGTACAGCGTGTAGTCGCCTTTCTGAAATGACACCTCGCCATCGAATCGTGCATTCTTCGAAGCACCGTCGGCGTGGCTGGAGTTTTTCCATCGCATGTCCCAAACACGTGATCGATCCCCCGCTTTGACAATCCATCCGCAATCGGCAAGGTCATATTCGCTGCGGAAGCCCTCGCCCAACGCGTAGATGTGAATCTTCATCGGCTCAGCAACGGTGAAATCTTTCCTGATGAATTCACTTTCCCCGAGCTTCGTTGCCCGTAACACAACGTTCGGCAGTTCCTTCGGCGGGCTGAACTTCTTGATCGATGAAAGCTTTTTCTCATCCACCAACAGGTCCATGCCCCATGTCTTGGATCGCTTTTCCCAATCCTCTTTCAAGTCATCACCAAACCAATCATCGAACCATCCTTCGAACCAACCCTTCACTCCTTTGTCGGATCTCCGGACACCGAAATTGAATAGCCCCTTCTCGCGATGATCGATGTTCAGCGTGATGTTCTTGAACGTGGAGATATACGTAAACGTGGATGCAGTGAAGTAGACTTCGTAGCTGCCGGGATTGAGCGTCAAGTCCCCATCGAATGTACGATCATCGCGTGAGCGCGACGTGTTGTCTTTTTCCATCTTCCAGACCAACTCGCGCGTGTTCGCATCGATAATCCATCCGTAGGCAAACATGTCGTCGCGATCTTTCCAGTCTCCGTCGTTGTCGCAGTGGCTGTCACCGGCTCCGCGTGCCGAGATATGAAATGTCGTGGTCTGTGTTACATCTATTCCAGCCATCTTCAGCTCTTTGGTACTGAAGTCGTAAAGGGATACGACTGCCTTCTGACCCGCCGTTGCATAAGAGGCGAGTAAGAGACAACTAATTCCGTAAGTAATCAGTCGGATCATGCAAACACCGTTGTTCCGTAGTTCATGGGTAACGTCCACTTCCTGTTACGCCCGATTTCGGTAATTTGTTACAGATTTTGGATTTACGGCCAAAATTTCTTTATTGAAGTGCTTTCTGAGCTAACACTTTCAATCCCATGGCGACGCAAACGTCCGATTTCGCAATCCAAACCCTCAATCTCGAGAAGATCTACAAAGAGCATTCAAAATCGCCGGTTCACGCCCTCAAAGGCGTCAGTCTTTCAGTCCGTCGGGGAGAGATCTTTGGTCTCCTTGGCAGAAACGGGGCCGGGAAGACCACGCTTCTTCGCATCCTCACGACTCTCATTCAGCCGACACGAGGCACCGCCTCTGTCTTCGGCCTCGATGTTCAACACCATGGTCTGGAAGTCCGGATGCAGATTTGTGCCGTGCTTCAGGAAAACGCGCTCGAGCTATTTCTTTCTGTCAAGGATAACCTCACAACGTTTGCACGCTTCCATTCCTTGTCATCGTACGAACGCGAGAAGAGAGCGCTTCAGGCAATTGAGCAGTTCGGTCTTGGCGAGCACAGGAACACGAAGGCAATGGATCTTAGTGGTGGAATGAAACGGCGACTCCAGGTCGCAAAGGTCTTCATGGTCGACAAGCCACTGGTATTTCTCGACGAAGCAACGACGGGAATGGATCCAATTAACAAGCGCGCAGTGCTCGATGCCATTCGCGAGCAGGCAAAACAGGGACGAACAATTGTCCTGACTACGCATATTCTTCAAGAGGCGGAGGAACTGTGCAATACAATCGCGATGATCAACAAGGGAACGATTATCGCCACCGGTAATGTCAACGCCATCAAGGCGCTTGGATCAACCGTGTACGAGCTGAGCATGACATTCGAATCTCTTACCGATGATGCGATGGACCGTCTGCGTTCACTTCATCCGGTACGTATCGAACAGAACGGCAATACTGTTGATATGTGTGTGAACGGGATTGAATCCAATGTACTCGAGACTATCAGCAAGCTTTCGATGAAGTCGAAGATCCTTCACCTTGAAGTGAACACCGGAACACTGGAAGATGCATTCGTGGAGCTTCTCGGCGACAAGGAGGATCAACAATGAACATGATCCTTGCGGTGATGTATCGTGAGTTCCGCATTCGTGCCACGGGCTTCGTCTGGATTTTCTTTGATCTGATCATGCCGTTGATTTACCTCCTGCTCTTCGGCGTCGGGCTTGATAAGGCCATGGCGGGCGGAGTTGCAGCCGACGGCGTCCGGCTCGACTATCAAACATTTTTCCTTGCCGGAGTTCTTTCGATGGCGTGCTTTGGAATCGCCATCAATACGTCGTACGGATTCTTCGTCGACAGGGACAATGGAATCTTCTACGAGTTTCTCACCTATCCGATGACGCGGGCGCAGTTCCTGATCGGGAAGATCGTCTTCAACTGCCTGTTGGCTCTTGTCCAGTCGATGCTCACCATTTCGTTCAGCGTTCTGTTACTCGACATTGCTTTGCAATGGCGTTTGATCGGAATGACACTCCTGGGCATTGTCATCGGGACGGCAGGTTGGTTTTTCTTTCTCTCCATGCTCGCGCTGCGCATCACGCGCAGCGATGTTTATAACACGGTGATCAATATTGCCTATTTCGTTTTGATGTTTGCGAGCAGCTTGTTCTATCCGCTCGATTCCATGCCGCAGTGGCTCCGCATAATATCATTGCTTAATCCACTGACATGGCATACCGATGCGTTGCGCTACACGACAATTGGTATTGGCAATCCCGAGCTTGTCATTCTGGAAGCAATTGCCTTTGGTGTCTTTTGCCTGATTTCGTTTTGGTTTGCCGTGAGAACCCTGTACAATGTGGTTGTCAAATAACTCTCAACCGAATGACAGGACCGTCAGCCACGAAAACTCCGGGGCACGGAGTTTTTTGGGGGGGAATGCGCGTCAAGAAACAGATCTCTAATCTGAAAACGTCACTTTCATCAAAACAGCCCCAATCTTGCCCCGCCTGCCGTCAGTAGTCGGTAAGCAGGACTCAGCGGCTAACTCATGAGGATTTTTCAGCAGACTGCTAAAGAGGGATTATGCAACTTCTCAAAGATAAGGTCGCGGTGGTTACAGGCAGCACCGGCGAAGGAATGGGTCGGAGTATCGCGTTTACGCTTGCGCGCGATGGAGCCAAAGTCGTGCTCAACTATGGAACGGGCCACCCCAACAATGCCCATGCTGCAGAAAAGGTGCTTGATGAACTTCGGGGACTTGGCGGCAAGGGTTATGCCTTCAAAGCAGACACGCGCGAGGAGGACGAGGTCCAGGCCATGGTTGATGGCGTCATAACGTTGTACGGAAAGATCGACTTTCTGATTTGCAATGCCGGCGGCGATTACCATGCAAGGGACATAACCGACATCGATCGGGATCACTGGCGTTCGGTTGTCAAGGCAGAGATTGATGGAATGTTCTACTGCATCAAGCACGTCCTTCCGCACATGAGGCGGGAACAGTTTGGACGAATCATCGGCGTGAGTATCGCCGGAGCTGACCACTTTTCCGGTCCGCCGTTTGACTATCATCTCGGCAAGTCTGCTCGCACGTCGTTGATCAAGTCGCTCGCCTCTGCGGAGATCGGGAATGGCATCACGTGCAACATTGTTGCTCCGGGACGAACGCCTCGCGTTACGTTGCGCCAGGCAGTCGATGCGGCAAAGCACTCACCATCGTGGAAACGACGGACACATCCCCAGCCGCAGGATATTGCCGAAGTGGTTCGTTTCCTCTGCACGCATGAAGCCTCGTTTGTCACGGGTAGTGTGATTGAACTGGGCGGCAGCACGCCATAGCTGCGATTGCAATTCAGAAACCATCTTGGTATACTTTTGACAAAGAAATCGTGATCATATTTTTCGGGACGGGCAATGCGTGAGTATCTTGATTTGGTGGAGCGTGTTCTCACAAACGGAATGCACAAGAAGAATCGGACGGGTGTAGACACCCTCTCGTGCTTTGCCGAACATTACAAAGTCGATTTGGGCAACGGCTATCCTTTGCTCACGACAAAGAAGGTGAATTTCAAGTCGATGCTGCATGAAGTTCTCTGGTATTTGTCCGGTGAAGATCACATACGCAACCTGCGGCAGCACACGAAGATCTGGGATGCATGGGCGGACGAGAACGGTAACCTTGAAACAGCATACGGCCGCTACTGGCGGCGATTTCCAAGCGCGCAGATCAATCCCGAAACCGGTGCGTATGAGGTTGTCGAGATCGACCAGATTGGACGGATCATTGAGATTCTGAAAACCGATCCGGGTTCACGACGCATGGTGGTCACCGCATGGGAACCGGGCAACGCGCTCAACAGCAAACTTCCCCCGTGTCATTACACGTTTGCATTCAACGTGCAGGGA
>CAYJNF010000035.1:9655-14721 GCA_964370915.1 uncultured Chitinophagales bacterium | reverse complement strand
CGGTAGACCCTGTCGAGTGTCCCCGTAAGAAAATCGTTTCCGCACGTTGCCATAATCGTGAACTCCGTTCGAACATCAGTACCGCGTTTCACGGTTCGCCAGAAGTCTGACTCCACCAAATCAAGAACTGACTGCACAATTGCGTCAAGCTCAATCATAGGCTCGGCTATGACAGATAATGAATCCTGTGCGAGAAATTTCTTCAGCTCATCCCGCAGCGAAAGAGAGTTTAGTGGGAGTGAATCAATATGCTGCATCACGTAGTGAAACGCGCGACCTCGCAACTCGGCCGGAATCGATACATCGCTGTCGTCATCATCCTTCGGCGAAACCCAGCTCGATGTGGTTGTGGGGAGACCAGCAACGTATCGCAGATAGTATTTTGCGGGACACTCGATGAACGTGCGCACCTTACTTGCAGAGAAGATTTCTCCCTGATGTCTCACCGTAATAGGATCGAGAAGGAGTGATAGCTTTTCATCTGCCGTATCATTGATGCTGACATGCCGGACGCCTTCCGGAAGATCAGGCTGCCGGATGATGTGGACACTAAGGCGGTGTGACTCACTTCTTGTCATGTACCGATCATCGACAACTTGAAGGAACTGTGTGTCGACCGTATGCTCGATTTGCTTCTCGTCGCCAACCAAATCACCTCGCAGTCCGTCAAGCACCCAATTCATGAAGTTGACCGAACTGCGATTCTCTTTCGGCTGACCAGACAGAATCAACATGTCACGAGCGCGGGTGCATGCAACGTAGAGAACCCGCTTCTCTTCAGCAACACTCTTCCGTTGCGCGCGACGCTTCAGATACTCCGCAATCGGCGCAACTCCGGGCTGATCGTCATTCTGACCAAACCCGATCCCGAGATCATTGTCGAGAAATGGTTCCGAGTCGGACATAAACGAGCGTTCCAGTCCCGGCACGATCACCACAGGAAACTCCAGCCCCTTCGCGGCGTGTATCGTCATGATATTCACTGCGTCAGCAAACACATCAACCGCTGCCTGACCCTCATCAGGCTCATCGTCGATCAAGCGCTTGAACCGACCGACAAAATCGTACAGATTTGTGAAGCCCTGTTCCTCAAACTTCCGCGCAAGGCGCTTGAGCTTCTCGAGGTTCGCAAAGAGCTGTCCCGACCGCGCCATACCGGCAACGAAGCCGGCATAGGATGTTCTCTCGACAATCCGATTGACAAGGTCCGGCACCGAAAGACGATCAGCGACTTCAACATCTTCCTCCAATATTTCCACCGCTCTCAGTAACGCCTTTGATTGTGTTACGCCCGCTCCTCTTGACTGCAACTGTTTCCAAAGATTCTTGGATCGTCGCTCATATGCAGCTTCGAACAGATCCCCATCGGACACGCTGAAGAATGGTGACCGAAGAGTGCCGGTGAGTGCTACATCATCATCGGGGTTGAGCAGGAAACGAAAATAGTTGGCGATGTCGTAGATCCCTTGCGTTTGAAAATATCCGACTCCCCCCGTGACGAGATACGGAATGTTATGGTGGATGAACGCCTCCTCCAACCCGCTCAATCCATTTCGCGTTCGTATCAGTATGGCAACGTCACTGAATTTGAGATCATGCGGCGTCTCGTCTTTCCCGAACACCTGGTACTTTGATTCGCCCAATTGCAGACTCCGGCGAGCAACCAACTCCCCCTCCCTCAACCCCTTGGCATCCTCGTCGGAAGACTCGTCGCGAAGAATCAACTCCACACGACCCGGAGCGCTATTCTGTCGTCCGCGAACCAACGGTTCGTATCCCACCTCGTAGTCGCCCTGTTCCCTGCGCATCAATGGATCAAACACCAGATTGACAAACGCAACGATGTCACGAAGGGGCCGGAAACTATCGCTGAGCACCACCCCACGTTCAGTACCGGCGCGGCGTTCAATATCGTTCTTTGTCCGATTGAACACCGTCACGTCGGCATCGCGAAAGCCGTAGATGGACTGCTTCGGGTCGCCGACGATGAAGAGGTTCCCATTCGCCAGTTGGTTCAGGAGCGGAAGCAGAATCTCGTACTGCAGCCGGTTTGTGTCCTGATACTCATCCACCATCACGTACTTGAATCGCTGCGAGAGCTTTGCCGCGATTCGTTCGTTGCGCAACAGATTCTTCACCTGAATCTGAAGATCATCAAAGTCCAGATGCGCCCCCTCGATCTTCTTCAGTTCATATCGCTCGATCACATTCTGGTACAGATCAAGCAATACTCTTGTCTGCGACAGAAGGAGTTGGTGTGCCTCATCGGTCGTTGTCTGCACGAATTCAATCAACGGGCCCATCGATCTGTATTTTGCGCGCAGTCGCGCTGCCTGCTCTGCTATCGCTTCCTCGTTCGGGAAGATCTTTTTGCGCAGGGTCCCTTCCTTTGTCAGCATTGTCTCCAACAACTCACTGAAACGCTTCAGCTGGTCGTTGAGTGGTCCGCCACGCTTGAACACATTGAACCGGGCATTGATTGCGATCTGCATTTTTCCCGATGCCGCGTCAACAATCTCCTGCAGGTCATGCAGCAGTTGCGAATCATCAAACTCATTTCTGACAAAGTCAGAAAGATGCGCCCGCCACAGCGCCAGAATTGCCTCATCACTCTGTGTGTACAAGCCATTCTGGTCATGCCACCGGGAGACTTGCTCTCGCTTCAGAACGAGTTCCCGCACAATCGTCAGAACTCTGTACTTGCCAAACGCCCTCAGCAAATCGAATACCTTTGCCCGCTGCGTATTATCAGGATCAGCCTTGAGAATTGCAGCAAATGTTTCTTTCCTTGCCGCGTCAATCATCGTTATCTGATCGACAACTTCCAAAACGGTAAATGACGCGTCCACCCCCGCCTCAACCGGATACTCCCGCAACAACTTCGCGCAGAATGAATGGATGGTATCTATCACCGCGCCCGAAAGTTGTTCACGAATTTCGTGCAACCGGGCTTGAGTTCTCCGATCGGTTGTTTCCGCAATCTTCTTTGCAACGCTTTCGGAAATCTTCCGTTTGAGTTCGCTCGCGGCTTTCTCGGTGAACGTCAGCGCAACAACTTCCTTGACATGCGTTTTCCCGGAGAGCAGAATGTTGATGTACCGCTCCACCAGCACCAGCGTCTTGCCGGAACCGGCATTGGCGGTGACGGAAAGATGGTGCGACGTATCAAGAGCTTGTTGTTGGGATTGTGTAAGCATGAAACGAGATTGGCGTGACAGAATTTTCTGATAAGAAGATACAGGATCGAAAGGAGAATTCAAACCGCGCAATCTTGTTAGCGAGAGGAACAGTTGCTACATTGTTTCCGAATTAGCTGCAACAATGCAATGCGTAAGCGAGCCTCCCATGTCATTTGAGATATCAGGATCCACACAACAACAGCTTGAGGAAGTGTGCCGGAAGTACCACGTCCGCAAGCTCTCGATCTTCGGCTCGACGCTCCATGGGACTGCCCGTCCCGATAGCGACCTGGATGTGTTGGTGGAGTTCTTTCCGGGGCACAAAATGGGATTGTTCACGTTTGCACGATTAGAGCGAGAGTTGTCGGGGATTCTCGGGCGTACAGTGGATCTTCGAACTCCGGAAGACCTCAGTAGATATTTCCGGGAAACGGTTGTTAAGGAAGCCCAGCCGCTCATCGCTTGTGAAACAATTTAAACTCTGAGTTAACAAAAACGGTGAGCCCCACGACTCACCGCTCCAACAATCCCAAACAGAGATTCTTAGTCGTGCACGAAAAGCTGCACTCCTCAGAATGACACCAACGCCGTTACTTCTTCTTCTCAACATCCTTTCGTTGCTCAATTACCGCGCCGGGGCTTTCGTTTTCAAACAACTCACTCACCGGAACGACCCTCGATTTTTCTTTGTTGATGCCGAGCGGGAGTACAGAGATGTTCTTGTCTTCGTCAAGAATCTTTTGAGCAACCGGCGAGGCGTACTTGATGGGTGAAGGATCGTTCTTCACCATCTTGTCCATCAATCCCTTCGCATCGTCGGCAACAATTGCCACCTTCATGTTCTTCGGGTCGATATACTTCTTGACCGCGTTGTTCACGTCGTCAACCGTTAGCGTCTTGAGCTCCTTCTCAATGCGATCAATAAAGTATTCGGTACCGTAGAACTCGGAGTCCATCTTATACCCCAATCGCCGATCGAGTGTTTGCGCCCAAAGTTTGGAGTAGCTCGTCACGAATTTCCGCGTCTGCTCAAAATCATCTTTGCTCAGACCCTTGTCGACGAATTTCTGTAGTTCATACACAGCGGCGCGCACCGCGAACTGCGCGTTCTCGGCCTGCACGGGTCGCAGCCACACGCTGAAGTACTGCTGACGCAACGGCGTGTTCACATTCGGAAACGTCGTTCCCGCCGTACCGCCAACGAACCGCTCGATATACGAGTAGTCGCCGTAGTTCAGTCCGCGGTCGCCACGCAAGCGATTCATGAGGACGCCATTGAACGTCCGGTGCTCGCCGAGATACGAATTGGCAACCATCAACGCATAGAAGTCCTTGTCTTTGCGTGTGATTGAAATCGGATGTCCCATGGAGATTGCCGAGCCGCGTGCAGGCTTCTGCACGAAATCGACTTCAAGTCCGTTCGGCTTTTCGGGAGCGGGAAGCGCCACCGGCTCAAACTTGCCGTCGGGAAGTTTGCCGAAATCTTTTTTCATTTTCTCGATCAACGATGCCGGATACCCGCCCGCAATGCCAACCCAGATGCGGCCGGTTGTGTACATCTGCGCATAGTATGCTTTCACATCATCGAGCGTAATCGACTTCAAGCCCTGCACAGTTGCTCCAGCCGTCCCGTATGGATGATTCTTGAACATCGAAATCAGAAACGCTTCCTTGCCAAGATTCTCGTCGTCCGTTCCGCGCAAGTTTTTCTCCAGCGAGCTCATCACCAGATCCTTGTTGCGTGTGAAGTCGTCCGGATCGAACCGCGGATTCAGAAGCAGATCGGCGAAGAGTGCATAGTACTGATCAAGATGATCGCGATGCACGTTGCCAACAAACGTCGTGATTTCCTTTTCGGGCTGCACATACACGTTCGCAGCCCAGGGA
>CAYJNF010000035.1:0-9645 GCA_964370915.1 uncultured Chitinophagales bacterium | reverse complement strand
GCCCAGGGGTACATCTTTGCGACGACTTCCTGATACTTGAGTGCCCGCGTTCCGCCCTGTGCGAGCATGAAGGCCGTCAGCCCGTTGATTCCTTCTTTTCCCTTCCAATCGTTGATCGATCCTGCACGAAGGATGACGCGAAACGTGATCAGGGGTGAATTCGCACTTCTGATTTCGGTTACCTTGATCGGCGTCTTCGCACGTGTTATTGTGCTCGCCATGAAAAGAAGCGCCAGTGCACTGAGAAATATGTTTCGCATGTTAGTTCGCTCCTTCCTGCGTCAACAGCACAACCGTGCGATTGTTGGCACCAAAGTATTTGTTCGCAACCGTCAACAGGTCCTGCGGCGTCACGCGGTCGTACAGCGTGTACACTTTGTTCACCGATTCAGGATCGCCGGTCATGGAAATGTAGTGCGCGATGCTATTTGCAATCGCATCGGCATTGTTCAGACCCATCGCATAACTGTACTTCATGAATGACTTGATGTCCGCCAACTGCTTTTCGGAAATCGGCGTCGATTTTGCTTTTTCAATCGCTGCCGTGATTTCCTTCTGGACCATCTCGATGTTCTTCGGATCTTTGACCCGGGTCAGAATGGTGAAGAGTCCGGGATCGCGTGAGTCACCCTGACCTCCCTGAATGAACTCGACAGCCTGCTCTTGAATCACGAGCTTCGTGTACAGCTCCGACTGTTGCGAGAACACATGCTGGGAGAGCAAATCTATCGCCGGCATGTCAATTTCCTTGTCGCTGAATGCCGGACCATGATAGCCAATCGCAATAATGGGAAGTGTTTGTGCTTTCCACTTGAGTTCGATAAACCGGTCTTTGGGCTGGGGTGGTTCAACCGGAACATCGAGGACAAACGATCCGTGCTTCCATCCGCTGTAGTATTTCTTTGCCAACGCAACGAGCCGATCGTGCTTCACATCTCCGACGACAACCACCGTACAATATTCAGGCCGATACCAGCGGTCGAAGAATTTCAAACTGTACTGGTATTGATTCGGCATGTCCATGATGTCTTTCAAGAATCCCATCGTCGTATGCTTGTAGGTATGCTGTTCATAGGCATTGTCGTACAGCTTTTCAAAAATGGAAAGGAACGGACTCGAGTAGTTCTTGTTGTACTCACCGAGAATCGCGCCGGCTTCCGTCTTGAAATCCTCTTCGGTATACTTCAGGTTCATGAATCGATCAGACTCGATATCCATGATTTTCTCCAGCGCATCGGCGCTGGCAAGCGTGTGATACACCGTCGCGTCGTTGTTGGTGAAAGCATTGTTGTCCGCCCCGATCGACTTCAGCACATTGTTGAATGCATCCTTGTTGTACTTCTCCGTTCCACGAAACATCATGTGCTCGAAGAAGTGTGCAAAGCCCGAGAGTCCGGGCTCGATTTCATTGCGCGATCCTGTGCGAACAACGGTATAGTAGGCAATAATGCCGGGACTATCGAACGGAATGGCGATGACCCGCAAGCCATTGTCGAGCACGGTTTGTTGTATCGGATACGGAAAAACCTTACCCGGCTTCTTCGTATCGGTTGGGCCTGCAGCCAATGCCGTCATGACCAACGGCAGCAGCAGCAGACCGAGGATGAATCTGTTCATGTAACCTCCTTGATTATTGATTTTCTTCTGAGCCTCTCACGTGCATTACTTTTCCTTCGGATCGGCAATTCCCTCCTGTGCGTCATCAACGCTTTTCAACGTCCTGATACGTTTGTGAAAGTAGTTGACCGAATGTGGGAAGGAAACAAGGACTGGAGCAACTCTTATCATGAAACGACTTGGGGAAAATGCTGGAACAATGTCAATGGGAGACAAACAACCTGTTCGTTGTACGGCAGCGTACTCCCTCAGGTTGCGTCCGTTACTCCCAATCCACGCAAATAGTCCCACGTGAAAATTCCAGCCTTATGTCCATCGCCCCATGTAATGACGATAGCGTTGTTCCCCGAAAGCTCAATCCCTCGCAATTCTGTTTGACTCGCCAGCGGCAAGGTGAACAAACCCTGCTTTCGATTTTCCTCTTTTTCGTTCAAGCACAACGCACAGGGGCAATTGGCGCGCAGAAAATCCAATGCAAACATGGACTCCCGCCCATCGTGCCAAACAATCTTCAGTTCGTTGCTCGATACTTGCCTGATGGATGTTGGACGCATTCGTCAGTGATACATTGTTTGTAGTGGGGCGGGAATCCGCCGGAAGAGTAATCGCAACTCACGCAGAATGAGTCCGAGCATGGGCGGGGGTGCCTCACCTGCGTATTTCTTGACAAAGCTCCGCGTTGCAGCAACAAGCCCGACGTCCTTCTTCTCCTTTTCGCTCATGAAATACTTGTGTTCCATGATTTCAACATACAATCGCGCTGCGGTTCTATCGGGAAAGAAATCAGGAAGTTGATGTTGCATGAACAGCTGGCAGACGGGCTGAAAGATCTCTCGGTACCAATCTTCTGCTGCCTCCACAAGAGGAACTTCATGCTTCTGCCGTTCACTCAAATACCACTTGTGTTCTTGGATATGCTTGAGGAGAAGTTTTCCATAGCCGCGAACGTCGAAGTCGCCCAACAATTTGTTGACATCGATGTGAGTAACCAGCTCGAACGAGAGTTTTTCCTGCTCAACAGCATACCGCTCGTTGTATGTATCGATGACAAAACGCTGATCTTCTTCCGACATCACAACGTCGCGGACAATGCCGCTCGCCTTCAAATCGGCCTCCATCCATTGCATCGATTCAACAAAGAACTCCACGTCAGCGACACGCAGCGAATCGGTGATTGATCGGTGGATCTCAACGGTTTCCGCATCAGCGAGAACGGCCCTCAACTTCGTCCGGTATCCAAGTTCGGGCTCGACCTCGTTCATGAAATTGATGAGCATGTTGGCAAGCGACGCATCGCCCCAGTACACTCCGCTGCTGTGCATCTCCACAAACAGCCTGATCACGGCGTCCCAAATGCGTTTCCTATTCTCTTTGGAAAATCCCCGTCTGAACAAAAACGAATCGGGAACGACTTTTTCCATCAGCTCAGTGATCAGATATCCGGTATGCCGTTCCTGCGGCTGACTACCGACTTTGGTGGCAATGATCTCCGTCCCATCATTTCTTGCCACATATCCGATTGGCTTCAGTGTATGGATCCCGATCTCATGCAATCGAACATACGTCTCGTGTTCGCGTTGCGCCGATTCAAGCGACGTTTCCTTGATCGCATAGCGGTGTCCGTCGGTCTGCACAAAACGAACAACATGCCGAGACAATCCGCTCTTCACCTCGAGCAGCTTCACGCCATGCTCATGCCACGATTCAAGAGGATGCAGCCATGGAAGCACAATCAGGGAAGTGAGCAATTCGGACGGAACAAAGAATCGGAGGTTCTCGACTTCAAGAACAAGAGGTGGTGAGTTCATGCTCGTATCAACATCAGATCTTCACTCAACATCTTTACCGCTAAGGAGCTTCAATGCTTCTTCATACTTCCTGCTGGTCGTGTGAATTACTTCGGTGGGCAACTTCGGCGCCGGTGGTTGTTTGTTCCACTTGATCGACAGAAGATAATCGCGGACGAATTGCTTATCGAAGCTTGGTTGTGCGCCACCGGGTTTGTACTGATCCATCGGCCAGAAACGGGAAGAGTCGGGGGTCAGCGCTTCGTCGATCCATACAACGGTTCCCTGTTCGTCAAGTCCGAATTCAAACTTTGTATCCGCGATGATAATCCCTTTTGACGCCGCGAACTCGGCACCCTTGGTGTACAGGGCAATGGTCAGGTCGCGGAGTTTTGTCGCCAGCTCGCGCCCAAGAAGATTCACCACCTGATCAAACGAAATATTCTCGTCGTGGGTGCCAATCGGGGCTTTGGTTGTCGGCGTGAAAATCGGCTCACCGAGCTTGTCGGATTCCCGCAATCCATCGGGCAGCCGAATGCCGCAGATCGACTTGGTCTTCTTAAACTCGTTCCAGCCCGATCCCGAAATATATCCCCGCGCAACACACTCGACTTCAATTGGTTTGGTTTTCTTCACCAGCATGCTGCGTCCACCGAAAATTTCCGGCGACGAGCAGAACGGCTCGGGAAATTTGTTGACGTCTGTTGTGATCACATGGTTGCTTACCACCGTCGAGAGTTTTTCAAACCAGAACGAAGAAATCTGTGTGAGCACCTTCCCTTTGTTGGGAATCCCATCGGGGAGAATCACGTCGAACGCGGAAAGTCTGTCGGTTGCAACGATGAGTAACGATTCACCGAGATCATACAGGTCACGGACTTTTCCTTGTTTGGTTGGCGTGAAGTTCTTGGATGTCGTTTGGGTGATGACGGACGGTGTCATAAGAGTTCTGATCGTTTTTGTTGAGGATGACTATGTACCAAAAAACAAAAATGCACTGATGAAAACAACCATCAGTGCATCGAAGTCTGCTTTGCCGGATCGGCTAACTCTCCAGGTGCGCGCCAAGAATTTCCTCAATGGTCCCCCGATGAAATGCCTGATCGGGGGGCGAGGCAACTGTGGCCCGACTGATGTTTGCCAATTTCAATCCGGCCCACTCCGAATGAATCTTGGTCTTTACAAAGTTTGTTACTGCTCGCTGGATGTCCAGAGGTTGCAGCTTCTTCTTTGTCTGCGGATCGACAAAAATATCCACCTTGATCTCGTTGCTTGATATCTTTTTCGGAACGATCATATAATCGATCTGTTCGAAATGCCGCCACCCATATGTCCGGTTCGTTTTGCTGAATGTGGAAGGGATATGGCGAAAGCTTCGTTCATCTGCTGTTGGAAGCAACGTGATGGTGACTCGTTCGAATTTTTGCATGCCACGTGATTGGATCATTCAAAGGATCTCCCTGAATTTGCGTAAAAGTGGGGTGGGATCGAGAAATCGATTCGATTGGTGATGGTCGAACGCCATTTCAATATAGGGACAAATTCATCTGCTGTCAACTCGGCGAACTCAAAATTATCTGCGAAAATTTGGTTCTCTTGGTCAATAGGGCTGTCAATTCAGCTACTTTCCTCAGCGCAGGGCCTAATCGCGTGGTCGCATCAAAGGTCGCTCAGGCGTCCTAACTCCGCAACGCCAGAATATACTTCCAAATGACCGAAGAATGCGTTAGCCCGCTCACGTAATTCTTTAAGTGCTTAGGACTTTACTCAATGTTCAGCGAACGTGCATTCCAGTTCAAGCGCTCGCGAGAGCATCTGTAAGTACAATTGTCGGGGAACTTCAATTGTACCAAACGCGCGAAGATGCTCGGTCATGAACTGCGTGTCGAGAAGTTCATAGCCACACTGCTTCATTCGTTCGACAAGATACGCGAGCGCCACCTTCGAGGCATCCGTCTTTCTTGAGAACATGGATTCACCAAAAAAAGCTCCGCGAATCGCAACACCGTAAAGTCCGCCGACCAGCTCTTGATTATGCCAGCATTCAATGCTATGTCCAAAACCTCTTCTGTGAAGCTCGGAATACGCTACGATAATCTGTTCGGAAATCCATGTCTCTTCCCTCTCCGCACAGCTTCGCATTACTCTCTCGAATGAAGTATCAACTCTTACATCATAGAGTTTCTGCCGGATCACTCTCTTCAGGCTGCGCGACACTCTGAAGCTCTCAAGCGGAATAATTGCTCGCGGGTCGGGAGAAAACCACTCGATGGAACCGGCCCGCGATGATGCCATGGGAAAGTACCCGCTGCAGTACGCGACCAAAAGAAAATCAGGATCAAGCGTTGGTTCGTTTTTGGCAGAACGAAACATGAGCTCTTTTCTCAAACCGGAGCGAAGTCATTCTTCTTCCATATCGTCATTAGCTCTTTTCCTTTTCGGGGAGTGACTGATCGGGGCGGTGCTTCGACAGAAATCAAATCGAGCTTTGTGCCGAATAACCGGTGGACTTCATCCATCGAAACAGCGAACGGAGGTCCACCCGAACGATGGTCAAGGGGAAAGAACAATGCTATGAATTGACCCGTCGGCTTCAGGACCGAGGCGACCATTGATGCGAATTCCGCCCTACGAGACGGATCAATAGCACAGTATGTTACATACTCAACCACGTAGTCGAATTCCTCCAACACGTCGAGGGAATAGTCGAAGAAATCCTCCTGAACGAAGTTGATCGTTGCGTCGTTGCGTTCTGCAAGCTGTTCCGCCCGCTTGATTGCCTCTGCCGAGAAATCAATGGCTGTGACCTCGAACCCATGCTGAGAAAAAAGAAGCGCATCATATCCCTTGCCGCAGCCGAGTACCAGAGCCGTCCCTGGTTTAATCTTGTCGCCCTGGAGCAAATCAACGAACGCAGGAGTTGGCGTTCCCATGTCCCAATCCGCTTCATCGGAACGGTAACAAGCATCCCAAAACCCTGGTGTGCCTATGTCTTGCGAATCCGTCATCGCGTATCCACGTGAACCACAACCTTCCCGACTGTCTGCCTGGTCTGCAACGCTCGATGCGCTTCAACGATCTCGCTGAATGGAAACGTTCGCCCGATGAGCGGCTTCAATATTCCCAGGTCATACAGCTTCAGCATGTCCAGTGTTGCTTCTCTGAAGTAGCTCTCTTTCCCTTTGAGCGTTCCGAGATTGAAACCAAAAATGGATTTGTTCGCACTCATCAACTGCACAGGAAAGATCGGCTTCATCACGGAAACGATTGTCGCTGCTTTCAGCTTGTTCAGCGCACCCTGACTGGCAATTGCAGCGAGCCCATAGAGCACGTAACGCCCCATGGGTGCCAACAGGTTCCAGCTTTTGTCATAGACAAGTCCGCCAACAGAATCCATCACCACATCGACGCCGTAGTTGTCAGTGATACGCTTGATCTCTTCAGAGAAGTCGCTTGTATTGTAGTTGATCACATGATCTGCACCATTCTTGAGCGCCAACTCAATTTTTGCTTCGGTGCCGGCAGTGCCAAACAACTCTGCCCCGAGATGCTTCCCCAACTGCAGTGTTGCAACCCCGGCACCGCCTGACGCCGCATGAACAAGTAGCTTCTCACCCTTGCGGATATTTGCCAAACGCACAATACCGTGATACGCGGTGAGGTACATAACAAGAAACGCGGCTCCTTCTTCAAACTCCATGGCGGCTGGAAGCTCGACTGCAAGTTTCTCGTTTACACACACATACTCAGCGTGACTGCCATGCCGGCTGTACCCCATTACCCGTTCACCACCTTTGAAGTTGGTGACGTTTGTCCCGATTTCGGCAACTTCACCGGAGAATTCCAGCCCGAGAATGAACGGAGGTCGGGGCGTTCCGGGGTACACTCCAAATCTCCCCATAACATCGGCAAAGTTCAAACCAAACGCCCGGACCCGTACAAGAATTTGATCGGGCGCCGGTTTGGGAATCGGGGTTTCGCGAATCTCCAGAACTTCAGGTCCGCCATATTTTGTTACGAAAGCTGCTTTCATTATATCCTTGAGATTCTTGGTGATCGGAGGTCTGCTATTGAGAGGTCTTCTTGAACAATGCTCTAAGTGCTTCGTCTGTGGGTTTGCTCTTCTGTCCGATATAGGTCGTGAACATTCGCTCCAGTTTTCTCACGGAAAGTTCATCGAGCGATTCATCATCCTTCACGCGCTTCACAAACATCCGGAACTCTTCGAGGTCGCTGCGAGTCATCTTCTGTTCGTGGTCCCTCAGCTCTTGAATCATCTTGCGCTGTTCAACTGTGGTCATAGCGAGTCAGCTTTCGGTTTGTCTACCCGCCGTATCGTCTGAATGCGACAGATGGTTTTGTAATCACAATACTTGCACACCTTGTCAACTTTGTTCAATGATGTCAATGGAAATTTCCCCTGTGACATGTCATCTACAAACGTATTCACCATCGCAACACTTTCATCAATGAGCGTCCGGAAGTCGTGATCCGTGGGCAAATACCCGGCTCTTCCAGCAATCCCAAGCCTATCCTTGTACGCTGTGCTGCCAACGCCGATTTTCAGACCGATGGGCGAACGAAGCTGATAATACACACCGCCAGCCGGCACACATTCACGGGCAAGCTTTTCCTCCATCAATCGTTCGATAGAATATAGATAAACCGGAAGTTGCAAGCTTATCCCTGCCCGAATGTCTTCGAGCTTTGAAAGGTTCTTTCCCGTTTTGTAGTCGATGATCGAAAACGCACGTTCACTCATTTCGACGCGATCAACCTTTCCGCGCAGCATCACGCTTCCCGCCACAATCGGATCCTCAGATGAAAACGACAGGTCGATCCTGGTTTGGGCGCCAAGCTTCGAGCCGAAGCCTACTTCGAAATACGCCGGTCGAAACGATGTCGAGCGATTTCGCTCATGATTCATGAACTCCCACAATATGCCGCGCCCTGTTGAGCGATCACCGAGTATCAATTCTTTCTCCAAATCCCAGAATGCATCGGGAATGTCGATCTCTGCAAGCTTGCGCTCCGTGATCTCAAGAAGCCGCCGATATGCCTCGGAGAATTCGCCATCGGAGCATCCGATCAGCGATGGAAGACTCTTCTCCCTTCGTTCGGTGTAGAATTCGAACAACGCCTCATGAAGCACCGATCCCTTCTCCAGCGGGGAAAACTCTTCATCAAATTCCTCCACCACATTGAGTCTGAGCAGGCGCTGCGCAAGGAATTGAAACGGACATTTTCCGTACGTCTCAAGCTGACTGACAGAGTACACACGATGTTTCAGTTGCGCGAGCTTTTCACGTGCTTCGGGAGAGATGGCGTTGGCGATGATGCCCTCATACTCCGGAAGAGTGTGAAGATCAACGCGACTTTGTTCTACTTCAATCGCCCGCTCGACATACTTGCTCTGCTCGATGAGCGATGCGGGAACGTCTGCCGAACTCTTCAAACCAATTCCGGTCATTCTGCCCACCTGACGGAGATAGTCTTCATGCGAGTAGAGAGTCTGTTCAAACGGTGAAGAGCCGGGATACGTCAACTCTTCCACCACAGTAATTGCTTCGACAGCATCGATAAAGCTCGACGGAACGAGATCGAGATCGGCGTCCTGCTGCGGGTACGTGAGGTACAGGTGCTCGGTCCAGTTGGTTATCGCTTGATAAAACAAATATCGGTTCTCCCACGTGTGGCGTTGCTCGCGTTCCTTGAGCCGCCTGTTGCTGTAGAAGATCTCGGACTGGTAGACAGATGGAAACTCTCCATCCACAAGTCCTGCCACAATCATAACGTCAAGCGGCAGGCCTCTTGTTTCTTCAATCGATGTTACCAACACGCCCTGCCCAAACAACTCGCGGATGTTATAGCGTTCCCGGGAGATGGCGACTTTGAGTTGGTCGAGAAAGAACTTGAGGGACTGTGTGCTTTCTTTTCCTTGTTGATACTCCAGCAGGTTTCTCGTGTGTGTGAGAACCTCAAGAAACCGGGCGTAGGCCCGCGCGTCCCGCTCGATCAGTTCGCCATGTTCCTGTCTTCCAAGAGATACGATTCGGGTTTGCACGTGAAGCTTCTCAAGAAGGTGACACAGGGTTTGTTCAAATGAAGCCGGTGACTGTTCCCTCGAAATGTCGCGTACCGTCGCATCGAGCCATCGAATATCGTTCGCGGCTTTTGTCAGTCTTCGAATATCTCGTCCCCGCCGGATGTTCTCCTGCTCATCGTCCGATTGTCGCTGCTG
>CAYJNF010000034.1:0-14767 GCA_964370915.1 uncultured Chitinophagales bacterium | reverse complement strand
AGCGTGGAGCAATTGAAGTGACGCGGCAGCTGCGGCTAACAAACGGCAACACGGCGCTCGCATCATCCGGACCCCGACAAAGAACGGGCTGGATCCCAGAAGCGGACTGGTAAACAGTGGTGCGGCGAGACATTATACGAAAACGCAACCCAGCGCGGAGGCATCGTCGTGTAGAAAAAAGTCGAACACATTCCATTCAACTCAAACCAGGTGGGAACTCTCCCCGGCGAATCGGTTAGTCGATATATTTGTAGGCTTCCAGAGTCAGGAAGTCGGCAAAAATATCCCGCGTCGCGACATAATCAAAGACCATTTGGGCAATGTCGTAGTGTGAGGCCGAGAATGCCTCGTTTCCGATTGCTGCCTCGATGGTTCGTAGTTCCTGTGACACTAACTCGCGATACAATTGTTCCGTAATCTTTCTTCCATCGTCTAACAATGCACTGCGACGATGCAGCCATTGCCACACCTGTGAACGCGAGATTTCTGCGGTGGCAACATCTTCCATGAGATTGAAAATCCCAACGGCACCAACTCCCCGCAACCAGGATTCAATGTACTGCAAGCCAACGCTGATATTAGTTCGCAGACCGGTTTCGGTGATGGAAGCGTTCGGGACGGTGAAGTTCAGAAGGTTAGCCGCGGAGACATTGACATCTTCCCTCAATCGATGTTTCTGATGTGGATGCGTCCCCAACACATCGTCAAACGGCTTTCGTGCAACAGGAACCAAATCGGGATGAGCGACCCACGTTCCATCAAAGCCATCTGTGGACTCCCGGACTTTGTCCTCTGTGACTTTGGCAAGTGCAATTGCCGTCACGTCCGGGTCTTTCCTGTTGGGAATGAACGCGGCCATCCCGCCAATTGCATGCGCCCCGCGTGCATGGCATGTCTTGACGAGCAACTCAGTGTACGCCCGCATGAATGGAACGGTCATTGACAACTGTGACCGATCGGGCAGCACGAAACCCGGTTTGTGCCGGAATTTCTTGATGATGCTGAAGAGATAATCCCATCGGCCTGCATTCAATCCCACAATGTGATCGCGCAACTCATAGAGTATCTCGTCCATCTCGAACGCCGCGAGAATCGTCTCGATGAGAACGGTGACCTTCACTGTTCCGACGGAAACGCCAAGAGTGTTCTGTGCCAAAACGAAGACGTCATTCCAGAGCCGTGCTTCAAGATGGCTTTCAAGCTTTGGCAAATAGAAGTACGGTCCCGTTCCGCGTTCCAGGAGATCATGACAGTTGTGAAAGAAGTACAGCCCGAAATCAAAGAGTGAAGCGGAAACGGGCTCACCATCCAGCATGAGATGCTTCTCCGTCAAGTGCCAGCCTCGCGGTCTGACCAGGAGCGTAGCAGTCTGTTCGTGCAGTCTGTAGTGTTTGCCTTCTGGCGAAGTGAAGGAGATGTGCCTGTGCACTGCATCGCGAAGATTGCGATGTCCGTGCATGAGGTTCTCCCACGTGGGAGAGTTTGCATCTTCAAAGTCAGCCATGAAGACGTTCGCACCGGAGTTGAGCGCGTTGATCATCATTTTACGATCAACCGGACCCGTGATTTCTACTCGCCGGTTCTGCAGGTCTGCGGGAATTTCTCCGACACGCCACGAGTGATTTTCCCTGACATCTGTTGTCGACGTCAAGAAGTCCGGCATCTCGCCACAATCTATTCGCAACTGACGCTCCGCCCGCTTGGCGAGCAGCGATTTACGCGTGGATCGGAATTGGCGTTCGAGCGATGTCACGAAGTCGATCGCCTCCGGCGTGAGAATGTCAGACGATGCTGTGAGCGACGCCCCGATGATTTCAACGCCTGAGGTGATGTGTTTGACGAGCACTTCATTCATGGTTGTAAGAAGATTGTTGGTTGAATATTGTTGGACAATGACAAAAATAGCTACGCTGCAGGTAACCTTCTTATGAAGGAAATGATAAACAAAATTCCACATACTTTTCGTTCGAGGTCCGTTGCTCCAACAGTTGTTCTGGCGCTGTGCCCATTTTCTGAGTCGTTGTGGTGTAGAACTGATCGCTTTCCGTAGAGCCGCGAAGCGCCGTTGTTGAAGAAGTGCCACCGGAAACAACTTGCGTGACGAGGTCGAAATAGCCGGTGCCGACCTCCCGTTGATGCTTTGTAGCAGTGTATCCCACCTCTTCGTGGGCAAATTCATTCTGCTGCAATTCTGAATAGGCGGTCATGCCACGGCGCCGGTAATCATGCGCAAGTGTGAACATGCTGAAGTTTAGTGCATGGAATCCTGCAAGCGTAACGAATTGGAATTTGTATCCCATCCCGCCCAACTTTTCCTGAAAGCAAGAGATTGTGTGAGGGTCGAGCTTCTTTGCCCAGTTGAATGAAGGAGAGCAGTTGTACGCGAGGAGCTTGCCCGGATATTTTTCATGCACCGCGTCAGCAAATGCGCGTGCTTCCCCAAGATCAGGATGCGACGTTTCACACCAGATCAAATCGGCGTACGGCGCGTAGGCGAGTGCACGGGCGATGGCCGCATCCGTGCCGCCACGCACGCGGAAGAATCCTTCCGCTGTGCGTTCGCCGGTGATGTACGGGTGATCGTATGGGTCGATATCGCTGGTCAGGAGGTTTGCACTGTCGGCATCTGTGCGCGCAATGATAATCGTCGGCACGTTCATCACGTCGGCCGCGAGTCGTGCTGCCGTCAGGGTGCGAATGAACTGATGTGTGGGGACGAGTACCGCCCAGGTGGCCGCACTTCTTCTCGGATGCAAGCTGATCTTCAAAATGCACACCCGCTGCGCCGGCTTCAATCAGTGCCTTCATCAACTCAAATGCGTTGAGCGGACCGCCGAACCCCGCTTCCGCGTCCGCAACAATAGGCGCCAGCCAATGTATGCCATTGAGTCCCTCGGAGGAATGAATCTGGTCGGCGCGCAAAAGTGTGTGATTGATTCTGCGAACAACTTCGGGTACGCTATTGGCGGGATACAAACTCTGATCGGGATACATCTGGCCGGCAAGATTGGCATCGGCGGCAACCTGCCAGCCGGAGAGGTAAATTGCTTTCAGCCCGGCTTTCACTTGTTGCAGTGCCTGATTGCCTGTGAGGGCACCAAGCGCCTGGACATATGACTCGTTGTGCAACAGACTCCACAACCTTCTCGCGCCAAGGTCGGCGAGGGAGTATTTGATGTCCACCGTGCCGCGGAGTCTCCGCACATCCTCCCGCGTGTATGACCGGACAACACCCTCCCACCGATTGTTCATCGCACCCAACGTCTGGACGTCAAACATGGTACTCATGGCTTCCTCCCTTGAGATGGTTATGGATATGTGAAAGAACAAATCTGGTTCCAATATAATATCCGCCAAAAGGGTTGTCAAGCGAAATTTCGCTATAACGGTAGTTTCGCTATTGGCGCATGATTGTAGTCACGAGGCACTTCGCTAATAGAGAAATGAGAGTGGCTCCAGACCGTTGAAATGCCTATATTGTTCGGAGAACAGCCTTCCACCCGTGCATGAATGTGAATGCGGAAAACCTGCGCTTGATTCTCGGCGTCAAACTCAAGCAGTTGCGGAATGAACGCGGCCTCTCCCTGTCGGAGCTGGCTGCCAAATCGGGATTGTCGATTTCGTATCTCAGTGAGATCGAGAAAGGAAAGAAGTACCCGACCCCTGACAAGATTATCCAATTGGCAAACGCCATCGGGATAACGTTCGACGAATTGGTCTCCGCTCACATCTCCGATACGCTTGGCCCCTTGACAACGTTTCTCAAGTCTCCGCTTATCAAAGAGTTTCCATTCGAGCTGTTTGGCATCCAGCCCCGTGACCTTGTCGGACTCATTACAGAATCTCCGCACGAAGCGGGAGCGTTCATTCAGACGTTGTTGGAGATTGGACAAACCTATGATATGAGCGTTGAGCAGTTTCTGTTTGCCGCCTTGCGCTCGTACCAGAAGCTTCACGGAAACTACTTTGAAGATCTGGAATCTGCGGCAGAGGATTTTTCCCGCAAGCACAAATGGAGCGTCAATCCTCCCATTTCGGGCGCTGAACTCCAACGAGTGCTGACCGAGGAATACGGCTTCAGCGTGGGTGAAATTCCTCTCGACGAGTATCCTGAACTGCAGAAGTTCCGTTCAATCACGACGAACAATCCCGCCAGGCTTTTTCTCAATGGAAAACTACTCCCGTCTCAGAAATCGTTTCTGCTCGCACGGGAAATCGGTTTCCGCTTTCTCAAACTGAAAGAACATCCAACAACATCAACGTGGCTGGAGGTGGGTTCCTTTGCCGAAGTTTTGAACAACTACAAGGCCTCGTATTTCGCCGGAGCGCTCTTTATCAACAAGGATTCTTTGATCAAGGACTTGGAGGCATTCTTTGCGCGGGCCACCTGGGATGGGGCGACTTTCCTGAATATTATGCGGCGGTATGAAGCGACTCCGGAGATGTTTCTGTATCGCCTGAGCCAGTTGATTCCAAAGTTCTTCGGCCTGCAGGAGATGTTCTATCTTCGCTTCAACAACGAAGTCGGCAGCAAGGAGTTTACGCTGACCAAAGAACTTAACATGTCACGGGTGCTTGTCCCGCATGCGATCGGGCTGAATGAACACTACTGCAGACGCTGGATTGCCATTGATATCTTGCAGCGACTCGGTGAGACACCCAAACGGAAACAGAAGGATGGCGTGACGGTCGATGTACAGCGGTCGCGGTTTATCGATGGGAATGCCGAGTTCTTCGTTATCAGCGTTGCAAGGCCGCTCGCATTAACCGAGGAAACGAACTCAAGCATCAGTCTCGGTTTTCTGCTCAGTGAGAACTTCAAAAAGACTGTCATGTTCTGGAATGATGCCTCGATTCCGATTGTGGAAGTGAATGAAACATGCGAACGCTGTTCGCTGCCGAAGTCGGTTTGCAAAGAGCGCGCGGCGCAGCCAATAATCTATCGCAAACAGCAAACGCTCAAATCGAGAGAGCAGGTGTTGCAGAAATTCCTGAAAACCGCAGGCTGAATATTCCTCATCTACGCACTGAAAGGAGCTACCCATGTCACGGCCAAAACAACAAGTGAAGATTACGTGGTTGGGTCACTCAGCATTTCACCTCGAATCGCCGACGGGGAAAAACATCCTGATCGATCCCTGGCTTGAGAATCCGAAGGCCCCGGCAGGTTCCAAGGACAATGTGAAAGCTGACCTCATCCTGATCACGCACGGACATTCGGATCACGTCGGCAATGCGATTGAGATTGCCAGGAGAACGAATGCCAACGTCATTGCAATCTTTGAGTTGTATCTGTATCTGCAGTCCCAGGGTGTAGCCAACGCGATCGGAATGAACAAAGGTGGAACGATTGACGTTGATGGAATCCGTATTTCGATGGTTGACGCAAAACATAGCTGCGACATTGATGTGAACGGGAAAGTCGTTGCAGCAGGAGGAGAGGCGGCGGGTTTTGTGATCAGGTTTGAGAATGGCTGCACAGTGTACCATGCCGGCGACACGTCGCTCTTTGGAGATATGAAGTTCATCGGCAAGCTCCACGCCCCCGATGTTGCAATTCTTCCGATCGGCGACCTCTACACCATGGGACCGCGTGCAGCTGCAATGGCATGCGAACTCATCAAACCGAAAACGATTATCGGAATGCACTACGGAACCTTCCCGGTATTGTCGGGAACGCCGCAGCTGTTAAGACGATTTCTTCACACGAAGATGAAGAACAAGGTGGCAGAACTGACTCCGGGCGAAGCATTTGTGTGCTGAGTGTGCGATAGGACCCGATCAGAGCCTATTGAGAGCAGAAAATTTGTCTGAGGGGTGGAATGTCGTTAGGTATTTGTTTTGAGAAAGAAGGGGAGTGATCGCCTCATTTTCTCTCGCTGCTCTCTGTAGCGTGCTTCCTTCTTCGCGCATCCGCTGCACCGGAATGACCCAACCTTTCCCCGGAATGTTCCACCGCAATCACGGCAGACATTCGAAATGACTTTTTTCAAGCAAGTCTCCTTTGGAAATGTGAATTGAAATCCCCACAATCACGACCGTAGAGAAGCGCGTTGTGAG
The DNA here is from genome assembly GCA_964370915.1 of uncultured Chitinophagales bacterium. Lineage (GTDB taxonomy): Bacteria > Bacteroidota > Ignavibacteria > UBA10030 > UBA6906 > CAADGV01. The sequence goes on along the minus strand of CAYJNF010000034.1, from coordinate 8,707 downwards.
AACGTCTGAATTGATTTGCCAGGGGAGTGGGCAAAAATGTGAGCAGTTCGGAAGTAGCAATCGCCAGGTGCACGAATCGCACACCCGGTGATTTCTTTTCTGTTAGGATACGTCAGCCGATTTTTCTTCCTCTTCTTCAGGCGCATCAGCCTGATCGGCTGTGGCAATGCTGAACTTCAATTCATCGGCTTTCTTGTTGACCTTGGCGCGGATCAACGTGCCTTCGGGATACTTGCCCTTCAGCAGCTCTTCGGCAACCGGGTCTTCAAGATATTTTTGCAATGCCCGGCGGAGAGGTCGGGCGCCGTACGCGGGGTCGTAGCCTTTGTCGGCCAGGAATTCCTTTGCCGATTTCGACAGTTCAATCGTGATGCCCATTGAGGAAATGCGCTTGAGAAGGTCACGCATCTGAATGTCAACAATCTGCATGATATGTTCTTTGTCGAGCGACCGGAAGATAATTGTGTCGTCGAGACGGTTGAGGAATTCAGGATTGAATACGCGCTTCAGCGCTTCTTCGATTGTAGATCGGATCGAATCGGCGGTATGCTTTGCCGAGTCGGTGCCAAACCCGAAGCCGCCGGTCTTCTTCAACTCGCGCGTCCCAATGTTTGACGTCATAATGATAATAGTGTTCTTGAAGTCGACCCGACGGCCGAGACTATCCGTGAGGATTCCGTCATCGAACACCTGAAGCAAAATGTTGAAGACATCAGGATGTGCTTTCTCGATCTCATCGAGTAGCACGACCGAGTAGGGTTTGCGGCGGACTTTCTCGGTAAGTTGACCGCCCTCCTCATAACCAACGTAGCCGGGAGGAGCACCAACGAGCCGCGACACGCTGAACTTCTCCATGTACTCGCTCATGTCGATGCGAATAAGCGCATCTTCCGAATCAAACAGATAGCGGGCGAGCGCCTTGGCCATTTCCGTTTTGCCCACACCGGTTGGACCGAGGAAGATGAATGAGCCAATCGGGCGGGTGGGATCTTTAAGCCCGGCACGCGTGCGGCGAATTGCCTTGGTCAGTTTTATCAGTGCTTCATCCTGTCCCACAACCTGATCCTTCAACGCGATGTCCATCCGCAGCAGTTTATCGGATTCGGATTGCGCAACTTTGTTGACCGGAATGCTCGTCATCATCGAGACGACATCGGCAATCTCTGATTCCGTCACTTCGTGAACTGTATCCTGCGCTTTCAATTCCCATTCGCGTTTTGCAATTTCAAGATCACTGAGCAAGCGCTTCTCCAGATCGCGCAAGCGAGCCGCCTCTTCAAAATTCTGGTTCTTGACAACCTGATTCTTCGACTGCTTGATCTTTTCCACTTCGCCTTCGAGGTCAAGAATCTCTTTCGGCACATGAATGTTGGCGAGGTGAACACGTGACCCTGATTCGTCGAGCACATCGATTGCCTTGTCCGGAAGATACCGGTCCGTGATGTAGCGGTCGCTGAGTTTTACCGAAGCCTCGATCGCTTTGGTACTGTACCGAACACCGTGATGCTCTTCGTACTTGTGTTTGATGTTTGCCAGGATCTTGATTGTCTCATCGACTGACGTTGGATCGACCATGATCTTCTGGAACCGGCGGTCGAGTGCGCCGTCTTTTTCGATGTACTGCCGGTATTCATCGAGCGTCGTCGCGCCGATGCACTGCAACTCGCCACGCGAAAGGGCGGGCTTAAACATGTTCGATGCATCGAGCGAACCGGATGCGCCGCCCGCACCCACAATCGTGTGCAATTCGTCGATGAACAGAATAACGTCCTTCGCCTTTTCCAACTCATTCATCACGGCCTTCATCCGCTCTTCAAACTGCCCCCGGTATTTTGTTCCGGCGACAAGTGCTGCAAGGTCGAGTGTCACCACCCGTTTGTTGTGCAGTACGCGTGAAACTTTCTTCTGGACGATGCGCAACGCGAGACCTTCGGCAATCGCTGTCTTACCAACACCGGGTTCGCCGATCAGAACAGGATTGTTCTTCTTTCGCCGGCTCAATACCTGTGCCACGCGCTCAATCTCTTTTTCACGGCCAACAATCGGATCAAGCTTGTCTTCAACTGCCATCTTTGTCAAGTCATGACCAAAGTTATCCAGCACGGGAGTTTTCGATTTCTCCGGTTTCTTTTCGGGAGTGGAGGAGTGTGGCGGATTGGATGGCTTGCCGCTGATGATGTTGTCGAGTTCGCCGCGCACCACATCGTAATGAATATTAAACTGGTGAAGGATCTGTGCCGCGATGTTGTCATCATCCCGCAACAACGACAGGAGGAGGTGCTCTGTGCCGATGACGTCGGATTTGTACAGCTTAGCTTCGAGATAGGTTATCTTGAGAACTTTTTCGGCCTGTTTCGTAAGAGGAATGTTCCCGATGGTGAGGGTGCCGCCTGTAGTCCGGACGGTATCTTCGATCGCCTTTTTTAACTTATAGAGATCGACCCCAAGATTGCGAAGGATCTTTACCGCTATTCCCTCCCCTTCACGAATTACACCCAGCAGCAAATGCTCTGTCCCGATATAGTCGTGTCCGAGGCGGAGAGCTTCTTCACGGCTCAAGCGAATAACATCCTGCACGCGATTCGAAAAGTTGCCTTCCATCCTATGCCTTTACCCGTCGGTATTGTGATTGATGAGAACCTGATTCCTCTTGATGCCGTCAGTGTGTAAACGAGCAGGAGCGCCGAAATGGTTCCAAATCAACAAGAAAACAGTAAATTTGCTCGATGGAATATAGTTAATTGAACTAGGTAAGTCAATGTAAGCCCAAACCGGTGACCGGATGTTGGTTGTATGCCCTTTTTTGCAGATCTTTTGAACCAGTTTTTTGAGAGGGACTGAGATCGGTAACTTGTCGTTGCTCATGGTCATATCTTTTGAGATTATTTTATCCGATGTTGGTTCCACTTGAGCGAAAGTGGGCGGGACTTAAATGGGTCACCGCTCTGTTTTTTTTGTTGTTGCGATATCATTTCACTTACCACGTGAACGTCCTTGCCCTTTGCGGGCAAGAGAGGAAAATGGATGAACAGACTCAAACCACTTGACACCATTCGAGGCGTTGCCGCAATTATCGTTGCCCTATTCTCGCATTATCATCATTTTGATCATACTATGGCCCCGGAGGCCCAGCCACTTTACAGTGTGCTGGGAATTTTTTATGAGAACGGATGGCATATGGTTGACCTGTTCTTCGTGTTGTCGGGTGTGGTTTTTTCGTACGTGTATGGCAAGAAGATCAGTCAGGAAAGGATCGACGCAAGAGAGTACGCTGTTTTTCGGTTCTCACGTTTGTACCCTCTTCACTTTGCAACACTGATATTTGTGAGTGCCATGTTCTTGTATGGCGTCAGTCGGGGCATGGATGTTTTTGTGTACACGCAAAGCGACATCAAGTATTTCATTGCGAATGTTCTCTTCATTCAAAGCGGCGTCACGCCATGGCCCTGGACCTTCAACGGCCCTGCGTGGTCCATCTCGTGTGAGATCGTTGCCTACGTTTTGTTCTTCGTGGTGATGAAATACTTTTTTAGCAAACGGGTGGCGATTTCCCTTGCGTTGGTTGTCGTCGGCTTCTTCTTCAGGAATCTCCACACAGGCTCTTTCTTCGTGAATATGGATATCGGACGTTTGTTGATGGGGTTCTTCCTTGGCCTGCTGATTTATGAAGTTCTCTTCTATGAGAAATTGAAACCCTGGCATTACACTATGATTGTTGTTGGATTGCTCGTGGGGTTTGTCGCAGGCGTGTATATTCGACCAACGGCTTGGTCGTACACCGCAGTTGTGTTCCTGTATCCTGCATTGATTATCGCCGCAATAAAATTCGAATTGTTGAACAGGCTTCTCTCTGTGAGACCACTGACATTCCTTGGCGATATTTCCTATTCGGTGTATTTGCTGCATTTCCCTGTGCAGTTGCTGCTCTTCACGATTGCAGCACAGATGGGACTGAAGTTTCCATACACAAGTCCGGGATTTCTACTCTTCTACGCTTGCTTCGTGGTGATCGTGTCGGTGCTTTCGTATGAATATTTTGAAAAACCAGTTCAGTCAGTTCTGCGCAAACGGTTACTTGCGGAGAAAAGGATTTCGCCTCTGATGGCACCGCAGCAAGAGGCGAGCTGACGGTAACGCTTATCTGCTGGCAGTCTTTGCTTTGAAGGTCTTTGGTTTTTGTGAGTGAAAGGGATATATTCCCTCCGTTCTTCTACATAACATCACTAATAACCTTGGCTCTGATGGTGCTATGACAAACCCAACGAACTCGCAAAGCCGTAAGTTAAAGGAATTAGGCAAGAGTGCTCTTCTCACGCTGGTAACCATTGCTGTTTGTATCGGTCTGCTCGAAGTGGTTGTTCGCATCATTCAGCCCAAAGAAGTGATGCGGTACTTCTATTCGGAAGATCATCCCATCCTTCACCACCATTTCATACCTCACGCCGAAGGTCGCTACAAGACAATTGAATTCGACACGGATTATAAGATCAATTCGCTCGGATTGAGAGACAAAGAATACGCCATCCCGAAACCCAGAAACACGTTCCGCATTCTCATGCTCGGCGATTCATTCACCGAAGGTGATGGAGTCATGAGCGATGAGACCTTCTCCAAAATCCTCGAAGAAAAATTGCACCATATCTCCTCTCCAGTGGATTTCGAAGTGATCAATGCCGGCGTAGGGAGCTACTCGACTCTTCTGGAGTATTTGTATCTGAAAGACTTCGGCCTCCGTCTCGCCCCCGATCTCGTGATGCTGCATTTTGATCTGTCGGATGTGCATGATGATATCAACTACACCTCTGTGGCACGCTTTGATGAGAAGGGCAATCCTGTTGCCGTCGTTCCTACGGGCACAGAGCATGGTTTGCTGAAGGGTCCAATGGCTTCAGTCAAAGACTGGTTCAAGGATAATTTTCGACTGTACAATTTTATTCGGATTCGGATTACACCGTACCTTGACCGAAAGAAACGTGAAGGGAATTTCGCCGGCGATATCAGGCATGATAAATACGGGATGTTGCGAGAGAACTACGTTGATGCCGACAGCAATTGGGCGCTGACGCACAAGTACCTTCTGCTGATCCGGGATATGTTGCGCGAGAAGGGCGTTGATTTCTGGCTTACGACATACCCATATGGCTTACAGGTGCACCCGAAAGAGTGGTCTATGGGAAGGGGCTACTGGGGATTCAGAAGTGACACGGTGTACTCATCGTGGCCTCAGGAAAAACTGGGACAATGGGCAGCATCGCAACACATCCGATTCATTGATTTCACTCCCGACTTTAAGGAGCTTTCGAAGACTGTCTTTCCTTTGTATTTGGATAACAACGGACATTGGGTCGTTGCAGGTCATCAACTTGTTGCCAACATTTTATTCCGGGATCTTCAACCTTACTTTGCACAAAAGCTAACTGCATTTTCAGTTTCGCGCCAAACGTCAACAACAATAAACCATTGAACAATCACTCCGTTTAAGGGTGAAAACCCGCCAAACAGAAAAAGCTCCATCGAATGACGGAGCTTTTTTCTGTTTAAGCAAACGCTCTCGCTACTTTCCTTCCAGCCTCCAATCGAAGCTGTGCAATTTGTTGTGCAACGTCTTCCGACTTACGCCGAGTATGCGGGCAGCTTTCGCTTTGTTGTTTCCCACGGATGCAAGTGTTTCGAGGATGAGTTTCTTTTCCGCCTCCTCCACAGAACTGCCGATGGGGATGCTGATGTGCATAATCTCGTTTTGCGTCTTGAGGATTTTCTCCGGCAGATCGAGAACGGAAATGGACTCACCGGGGCAAATCACAACGGCACGTTCTACGGCGTTGCGCAGTTCACGAATGTTGCCCGGCCAGTGATACGACTGGAGCATGTCAACATAATCACTCGTGAACCCTTTGATTTCTTTTCCGTACTTCAGGCTGAATATGCGGAGAAAATGTGTGGCAAGCGGAACGATGTCCTGCTTGCGATTGCGGAGAGGCGGTAGTTCGAGTTCAACCACGCTCAGGCGATAGTAGAGATCAGATCGGAGAATGCCCTGGTCCAGTGCGCTGGCGACTTCACGATTTGTTGCTGCCACGACACGGACATCTACCTTCAGCTCATGACGGCCGCCAAGGCGTCGGAACGACTGCTCTTCGATTGCGCGGAGCAATTTTGCTTGCGTCTCGGAACTCATTTCGCCAACCTCGTCGAGGAACAGTGTACCGCCGTCGGCAAGTTCGAAGCAACCGGGTTTCTGGCTCAGCGCTCCTGTGAACGCGCCCTTTTCATGTCCAAATAGCTCGTTCTCAAGAATGTCTTTCGGAAGCGCGGCGCAGTTTATTGCAATGAATGGTTTGGATGCACGCTTGCTTTTCGAGTGCAGCGCCTTCGCGACCAGTTCCTTGCCTGTACCGCTTTCTCCCCAAACAAACACATTGGCATCGGATGGAGCAATGGTGCCGATCGTTTGCCTGACCAGCTGCATCGCCGGACTTTCACCGACGATTTCCTCAAAACTCGTCAGCGCACGATTTCGCTCCTCGGATCGTCGACGGGTCTTCTTCTCGACAAACTGTGTTACGGCATCTTCGGCGGACTGAGCCAGGCGGACGGGTTCTATAGGGGGAACGAGAACGTCAAATGCGCCAGCCTTCATGAGCTTCACGGCATTGCTGACATCAGGTCGATCGGAAATTACAATAACTTCCGTGAGTTGCTGACGTTCTGAAATATGCTTGAGGAGGGAGTTATTGTTGATAGCAGGATTAGCTGCGCCAACTACGACAACACCGTATTCGTTTGTTTGCAGGTGGTCGATCATGTCTGAGGAGGCGGGGAGAAGAACGACGGGGTATTCGGTTCCGTTGGAATACGCATTGAGTGTTTGTGCGTACTTCTCCAGGTCACTCGAAAACAGAATCGCAGGACGGTTCTTTGGCGTTGCCAGTTGCATTCTCCCGGGGGATTTAGATTTGGATTTGACTGTTGGTTTGGTTACAAACATGCCGCTTATGTAACCTTCAGATGAGGCAGCCATCTTGTCTGCGAGGCGACCTTCCAGAGAACAAACTTACCAATGAGAGTAAAAAGGTTACACAGGTCGCATTCATAATAGCTGTAAGTTAATGAACTTGGAATGATACGTGTCACAGAAGCTCGTTAAATCTCGGTCGCCGTCGGTCTCAGCCATTCTCCAGCCCAATATTACTATTGGTGAATAGAAAAGCAAGTAAATTGTCTATGAAGTCACTGGGTGTTTCCAATCTCCCTTCCACATTCGTTCATTGCAGAAAGCCAATTATTTTTGTAAGCTGACTGCAGCACTACTCATTTCATTTTCTCCCTATCATGCCTGTTAGTCTCCAATTTCATGCCCGGTCGGGTTCCACGGCAAAAAAAGTCAGCGTGGAATTGGCACGTTTGGTTCTCATTGTGCCCACCAAGAGGCGCATTCGCCATCAAACGAGGGAACTGCTGACCGAAAAGCAGCATGCCGTATCCGAGTTGCAGATTTTTACCCTTGAAACGCTGGCACGAAGGATCTTTGCCGCGGTTTTTTCCAAGCTCCGTATCGTCGAAGAGCCGATCCAACCATTATTGCTTGATCAGGCGGTGGCCCGGCTATGGGGTTCGATGGAGTATTTTGGGACGGGAAAGTCCAATCAAAAACTGCCGCGTGGTACATTCGATAAGATCGTTCGCGTGATCAAGAACTTGAAAGAGACCGGAGTCTCACCTGATATGTTGACTGCGGAATTGGAGCGAGACGAGGACGACGAACGTACGAAGCTTCGAGATGTCATTGGTATCTATTCCGGTTATGAATCCATCCTTGGTTCGCTCTATGGGGTAGATCTCGAAGGAATATTCGCATCTCTCTATAACGATTGTCCACAGCAAAAATTTGGGGAGGCATTTAAAGAACTGTTTCCTGTGGTCGAAGAAATTTCCATCGTGGGTTTTGATGAGTTCACCGAACCTGAATTGGGCTTCATTCAAAAACTCTGCAAAACGAACACGCATGTATCGTTGACGTTCGACTTCCAACCGGGTAACTCTGAACTCTTCGGCCATCTCGAGGAAAACTACCGCCGCTTCCGCGAGCTTGGCTTTGTTGCTGCGCACCAAAACGAAACCCCGGGAACGTCGTCCGCCCAGATTGATCTTTTCGGTCCGACGAATGAGAACCCGGAAACCGAAAGAATCCTCGATCATTTCGCGAAGAATCTCTTTCGGCGAGGGGGCAATGTGTATAGAAGGGATTGTGTCGATACTGTGACTATCGCAAAAGCAAAGGATCGTCTCTGCGAAGTTGAACTGATCTGCAAACTCATCAAACAACTCGTCGCGGATAATCCCGCGCGGGATCTCAGCCGCATCTGTGTTGCCACCTACAAACCGCAAACATATTCCCGCTTAATGCGAGAGCACGCCAGGAAATACGGAATTCCCATGAATGTCACTGACCGGTTCGAGCTTTCACAGGCGCCGGTTGTGGTTGCCATTATCGGCCTGCTCGAAATGGCCGCACGCGGATTTCGCCGCGATGATGTGCTGCGTGTTGTTGCATCTAAATACTTCAGCCTAAACGATGCAGGCACACCAATCGATGGCGAGAATCTGATGACGATCTCCATCGATCTCAAGATCCTGCGAGGCGTGAACAATTGGGTGAAGAAGATCGAGGAACTTATCGCGAGAGCACAACACGAGCAGCGACAAT
>CAYJNF010000033.1:0-14830 GCA_964370915.1 uncultured Chitinophagales bacterium | reverse complement strand
GGTGCACATTTCCGATCTCTCATGAACGAAGAAGATTCGTCATCCAGGCGAGGTCGTGAAGAAGGGCGAAGAGATCGAAGTAGTTATCCTTGGTGTTGATGTCGATCAGCGTCGAATCTCGCTCGGCCACAAGCAGATCGAGAGCAATCCGTGGGATCGTTTCGGTGAGACGTATCGCGTGGGCACTGAAGTCGAAGGGAAGATCGTCCGCATCATCGAGAAAGGCGTTATCGTCGAGCTGCCGATGGGTGTGGATGGTTTCGTTCCCGTCTCGCAGCTTGCGACAACACAAGTGAAGAATATCGCCGACAAGTTCAAGATCGGCGATGAACTTCCGCTGAAGGTGTTGGAATTCGAAAAAGATTCAAAGAAAATTGTTCTCTCGGCAACAGAAGCGTTGAAGGACAAAGAATCGAAAGTTGTTGACGACTACATGGCGGCGCACAAGCTGCCATCGGCAACCATTGGCGACTCGGCGACCATCAGCGGATCGACATCCGCGGAAGATGCTTCGATTCCGGCGGAGAACTAACCGATACGTAACACGATAACGAAACACCTGTCCGATGCGAGTTGGGCGGGTGTTTTTGTTACCGCTATAGAAGTAGCCATCCATGCTAGCGAAGCGTCCCTACAGCAAAAGAATGATGAGTCAGATTGAAAAGAGTTGCCTTACATACGCTCGGCTGCAAACTCAACTACGCTGAGACTTCCTTAATCGGAAAGCAGTTCATCGATCGCGGGTTCGAAATTGTGGAATTGGGCGAGCAGGCAGATGTCTGTGTGATCAACACGTGCAGCGTCACCGAGCGTGCTAACCGCGAGTGTCGCCAGATGATCCGGCGTGCGTTACGAACTTCTGAAAATCCGTTGGTTGTTGTGACGGGCTGCTACGCACAGCTTGAGCCGGAACAGGTCGCTTCCATTGAGGGTGTCGACGTTGTGTTGGGAGCGAAGGAGAAGTTTGACATTTTCGAGTACATTGGTTCACTTGAAAAGAAGTTGTATCCTCATGTCTTCGTTTCCGACATCAATTCGGTCGATAACTTTGGCATTGGATACTCGACCAGCGCCACGGAGAGAACGCGCGCATTTCTGAAAGTGCAGGACGGTTGCGACTACAATTGCAGCTTCTGCACCATACCGCTGGCGCGAGGTTCAAGTCGAAGTCAATCCATCGAAGCGTGTGTTGAGCAGGCCCGGCTGCTGGTCTCGCAAGGCTACAAGGAGATTGTCCTGACAGGCGTGAACGTTGGCGATTACGGAAAGAAAGTGGGGACGAACCTGATCGCGTTGCTGCGCGAACTTGTGAAAGTGGGTGGACTCGAGCGCATGCGCATCAGTTCCATTGAACCGAATCTTCTCACGGATGAGATTCTCGACTTTGTCGCCGTTGAAACAAAGATGGCGAACCATTTTCACATTCCGCTCCAAAGCGGTTCGGATGAGATTTTGCGCGCGATGCGCAGGCGGTACAACGCGCAACAGTACTCCGATTTGGTTCATCGCATTCGCGAGCGCATTCCTGACTGCGGCATCGGCGTTGACGTGATTGTGGGATTTCCGGGTGAAACGGACGCGCATTTCGAAGAGACGCATCTGTTCCTGACAGAGATTCCGGTTTCGTATCTTCATGTCTTCACGTATTCTGAGCGACAGAATACTCCGGCTGCGGAATATGCAAGAATGATCGAGCCGAAAGTCCGGTTCAAGCGGAATGAACTGCTGAGAATTCTCGGTCAGAAGAAGAAGCATGCATTCTATGAATCAATGATCGGAAAAACGGAGACCGTGCTGATGGAAGGTGATGTGGAGGATGGGATGCGGTTCGGGTTTAGCGACAACTATGTGAGAGTTGGGTTGGCCGCTGATGAGACGGCGGAGAATTCATTTGTGAAGACAGAGATTGTTTCCGTTCAAGATGAAAAGTGTTTAGGATCTGTCATTCTGAGCCATTCGACTTCGCTCAGGGTAGACTTCGAACAGCGTGGTATAGAATCCAGAGCAAGCCAGCTTCCAGATTCTTCGGCTCTGAAAAGCGAGCCTCAGAATGACAGTTCAAAGGCGGAGGCGGCATGAAAATCACGGCAGTCGAACCACAAAGTATCGCAGATGATCTTGGCATCCTGGTCGGTGACGAGTTGCTCGAGATTAACGACAAACGCGTCGCCGATGCAATTGACTACCGGTTCTACGAAAACGATGCAGACGTTTCCGTGAAGATCGCCCGCAACGGCGAGATCACCATCTACGACATCGAGAAGGACGAAGGAGAGAGGCTCGGGCTCGACTTCGAAGACTTCAAGATTCTCTCCTGCGGCAACGACTGTGTTTTCTGTTTCGTCGACCAAAATCCACAGGGACTTCGCAAGCAAGTCTACTTCCGCGACGGGGACTATCGTCTTTCGTTCATGTACGGGAATTACACAACGATGACGAACGCCGGCCCCGCGATTCTGCGACGCATCATTCAACAACGACTCTCGCCGCAATACATCTCCGTTCACGTCACCGATTTCGAAACCCGCAAGCTGATGATGGGCCTGAAGAAGGATGACCTGATTCTTGAGAAAATTAAACTGCTTCATGACAACGACATCGACATGCATACCCAGATCGTTCTCTGTCCGGGATTGAATGACGGAACTGTGCTGGAGAAGACGGTTCACGATCTGTATCAGTTCAATAAGCACATTGTCTCGCTAGCAATCGTTCCAGTTGGCCTGACCGATCACCGCTTTGGATTGTTCGAGCTGAAGAAAGTCGATAAGGAATACGCAAACACCTTATTGAGTGTGGTTGAGGGATGGCAGCGCGAGTTCAGAACGGAAATAGGGAGGGCGTTCGTCTACTGTTCAGACGAATTCCACATTGTGGCAGGTCGCGAGATCCCCGGCGAAGAATACTACGACGGTTTTCCGCAAACAGAGAATGGTGTTGGTCTGGTCCGCACGTTCCTCAATGACTTCGTGCGTCAGGCGAGGAAATTTCCAAGGGAGTTTTCGTCAAAACGGAAAATCACTTTGGCAACTGCCGAACTTCCATCGACAATCATCCATCACTCCATTGCTCCAGCACTCCAGACCATTCGCAATCTCGACGTTGCCGTGCAAGTCGTGCCCAACACGCTCTTCGGCCGCAGCGTTACTGTTGCTGGACTTCTTTCGGGAAAATGCTTAGTTTCATCATTGAAAGGGAAAGACTTGGGGGATTTGCTTCTTCTTCCCCCTGACATCTTGAACAACGATTCCCTTTTTCTTGACGACATGACTGTCCCACAACTTGAAACAAATCTCGGCGTTCCTGTGATGGTATTTGATGGACGCTGGGCTGATGTGTTCGACAATCTTACCAATCGGAGACGACACACACAACTTGCTACCGCTTAGTTCCACTTTCTCAAGCGCAACAATACGAGGCAACAGCATGATTCGCAATCTCCGTGTGTGTACGTTCCTTCTTGCATGTTCAACTTCCCTTTTCGCCGGTGAGCCGGTAACGACGCTGGCCAGCGAGTTCGAAATCCGGCACGATCTGTTTGCCCGGTCCACTTCATTGGCGACGTTGTCTCCGTCGAACCTGCAAATCCAAGAACCAGGCGCAAAGAAGAAATCGCCTGCCCTGGCAGCACTCTACTCACTGCTGATTCCGGGACTGGGTGAGTACTATGCCGAGGGATTTGGTTCCGGAAAGTTCTTTTCGATTGCCGAAGGAGCGCTCTGGCTAACGTACGCGACCTTCGATATCTACGGCAGTGAGCAGCGCAGTGATTCGCGGACGTTTGCCGCATCGCATGCCGGCATCAATCCTGCGGGCAAGGACGATGAATTTTTTGTTGACATCGGAAACTTTGCCAATACACAGGAGTTCAACAACAAGCGCCTGCGTGAGCGCGACCTCAATCGTGTCTACAATGATGCCGCGTACCAGTGGAGCTGGGATTCGGATGCATCGCGTCTGCAATTCAAAGACATCAGGAATTCGGGCGAGAATGCTCTGAACAACCGGAAGTTCGTCGTCTCTGCGATCATCATCAACCACATTGCGAGCGCGATCAATGCTGCGCGGGCGGCCATTTCGTACAACAAGAGCATGAGCGAGCAAATGGGGGAAGTACAATTCAAAGCCGATGTGCTGGGCGGATACTCAAACCCTCACGGTATCATGTTGACGGTAACCAAGAACTTCTGAGGTTTACATCGTCTCTCTGGCCCGAGGCAATAGGCAACTTATGCGAAACATCAAACTCACTCTCGAATACGACGGAACCGATTTTGTCGGATGGCAAAGTCAGACGAACGGTCGCAACGTTCAGGATGAGATCACGAATGTGCTTGATCAGGTATTGCAGGAGCCAATCACCCTGATCGGCGCAGGAAGAACCGATTCCGGCGTGCACGCGCGTGGTCAAGTGGCGAATTTCAGAACAAATTCGTCGCTTGGCGTCAGTTCCATTCTGAATGCGTTGAATGGCACGCTCCCCGAGGATATCTATGTCCATTCTGCAATCGAGGTCGATGAGAAATTTCATTCACGCTTCGATGCGAAGGGACGGTTATACAAATACTACATTAGTCTGATTCCGTCAGCCATTGGCCGGCAGTACCAATGGTTTGTGAAATACGATCTCGATCTCTCGCTGATGAACGAAGTAGCTGCTCAACTGGTAGGCGAACACGACTTCGAGTCATTTACCAAATCCGAATCGCTCGTCCCGCACCACCGATGCACAGTCCTCAAGTCGGAATGGACAAAACTGCCAAGCATGCTCATCTATGAGATTCGCGCCAACAGATTCTTGCATGGCATGGTCAGAGCACTGGTGGGAACAATGGTAGACATCGGTCGCGGCTACATTCCGGTTACAGCCTTCAAAGATATCATGTCTGCAAAAGACCGACGCAAGGCGGGCATGGCTGTTCCGCCAAGCGGTCTGTTCCTCGAAGAAGTCACGTACTGAAATTGTGCTGCCCGAATAGCAAAGACATTCCGTTGTGCCTCATAACGAACTCCCTATCACAATCGTGTTGTGTTTCCAATGAAATCTGTACTAGCGTTCGTAGCACTCTTGTTCGCGGCTGATACCATGATTGCAGGATCACCGATGATTACCTACACGCTTGAGATGTCAAACCCTTCGACGCACGTTTTCGAAGTGAAGATGGAGTTCGATGGACTCGATCCGGAGGATAGCACGCTCGACGTGTTACTTCCTGTATGGCGATCCGGCCGGTATGTCATCCTCGATTTTGCAAGTGGAGTGGTAGAGTTTGGTGCGGTTGATGGCACGGCGAAAAATCTTCGCTGGAACAAGACCGATAAGAGCACATGGCGAATTCAGACGGACGGGTCGCCGGTCGTCCGGATTCGTTACAAAGTGTACGCAGATGAGTTTTCCATGAGAACCCGCGGCTTGAATGATGAACGCGGGTTTGTTGACGGATCGGCAGTGTTCATGTTTGTGAAGAAGTACAGCGACCTCCCGCTGACGCTGCGCGTTGTTCCGTTTGGCAACTGGCATGTAACGACCGGGTTGGAGGCGAGCAAATCGAAGAACACGTTCACTGCGCCAACGTATGAACATCTTGCCGATTGTCCGCTGGAAATTGGAAATCAGAAGGACTATGTCTTCGAAGTGGATGGGAAGGAACACGTCTTGAGCATTACAGGTGAGGGGAACTACAATGCTGATACGCTCAAGAAGGACATCACAAAGATCGTGACGGTGCAGAAGGAGTTCTGGGGCAGGTTGCCGTATGATCGGTATGTGTTTCTGCTCGCGCTCTCTCCGTCTGGGGGTGGCGGCACAGAACATATCAACTCTTGCGTGTTGGGAGAGCGTCCGTTTGTCTTTGCAAACCCTGACACGTACAAGGGCTTTCTCGGTTTGATTTCACACGAGTTTTTTCATACGTGGAATGTGAAGCAGCTCCGCCCGGCAGCCATTAACAGGTACGATTGGACCGGAGAAAGCTATGCGAAGGAACTCTGGATTGCCGAAGGGACAACATCGTATTTACATGGGCTGTTGATGGAGCGGGCAGGCTATATACCCGAGCTTAAGTACTTGGAACGGGTCGCCTCAGCAATCGATGCAGACGAATCGCGTCCAGGCAACAAGCATCAATCTCTCACTGAATCGAGCTATGATGCATGGATAAAATTCTGGAAGGACACAGAGCAGTCGTATAATTTCGAGACCGACTATTACGGGCGGGGGGCGGCAGTTTCCTTCGCGCTCGACATGACGATTCGCAAGCTGACACAGAATCGGAAGTCACTCGATGATGTCATGCGCCTGATGTTTACAAGATTCCCGCTGGGCAAGGGGGGCTACACGATTGCTGATTTCAGGAATGTTGCAGAGGAGACTGCCGGCACAAGTCTGCGCCGATTCTTTGATGACTACGTGGACGGAACAAAATCGATACCATGGAAGGAAATGATTGCAGCTGTTGGCCTTGAATTGGAAGCAAAAACTGCCGACAAGCAACCCTGGCTTGGCCTTTCAACTAACGATGAAGGTCAACGAACACGCGTGACAACTGTAGTGGCAGGCTCTCCGGCATACGCTGCTGGCATCAATGTCAATGATGAGATTCTTGCGCTCAATGGTTATCGGGTTCGATCAGCAGACCTTCGTTCACGCGTTAGCGAAATGAAAGAAGGGGAGAAGGTGAAGCTCGCCGTGTTCCGCGATAACCGGTTGCGCGAATTCGAAGTTGTGCTGAAGCACCCCGACCACGTGGAACAGAAAATCGTGAAAATGAACTCGCCAACCGACGAGCAAGCAGCCACGTACCGATCCTGGCTCGCTGTGCCCGACCCCACTAAATAGTCCGCCAAGGAAATCCGAGAATGAAGGAGAGAGCGCTTTTGTTTCAGACCGGATGCACGCGCGAAAGTTGAGAAAGTATCGAGAGAATTCGTATCTTCTGTAGACGCTGATGACGTTCAGCGCCTTCTTGCGTTATTACTGACTCCCACAACCGACGCAACGCACATGCTCTCCAAAGTTCTCTCATGCGCCACATACGGTGTCAACGCCTATCTCGTTGAAGTCGAGACACACATCGAGAAGATGGTTCCCGGATTTTCGATTGTCGGATTGCCCGATAATGCCGTTCGGGAAAGTCGTGAACGGATTGTTGCCTCGATCAAGAACTCGAATCTCACCTTCACCAACAAAAAGATCACTGTCAACTTAGCTCCCGCTGACATCAAGAAGGAGGGATCGTCATTTGACCTCCCCATGGCGGCGGGCATACTTGCTGCGACGGAGCAGATCGAGCCAACAGTTCTGCACGAGTTCGTGCTCGTTGGGGAGCTAGCTCTCGATGGGACGCTTCGCCCGGTTCATGGCACGTTGCCCATGGCGCTTGAAGTCCGAAAACGAAAGTTGCGGGGGATGGTGGTTCCGAAGGAGAACGGAAAAGAAGCTGCAATGGTCGAGGGGATTCAAGTCTACCCCATGTCATCGCTGAAGGAGACGGTGGAGTTCTTGAATGTTGATCATGCGCGACTGCAACCATTGCATGTTGATGTGAAGGAACTCTTCTCGCATGATCAGAAGTACATGTCCGATTTTGCCGATGTGAAGGGCCAGGAAAACGTCAAGCGTGCTCTCGAGGTCGCGGCTGCCGGCGGACACAACATCATCATGATTGGCCCGCCCGGTTCAGGCAAAACAATGCTCGCGAAACGATTGCCAAGCATACTTCCGCCGCTTTCATTTGAAGAGGCATTGGAGACAACGAAGATCCATTCTGTTGCGGGTATGCTCATGCCCGATACCGCGCTTGTTGCAACGAGGCCGTTTCGCTCGCCGCACCATACGATTTCGGACGCTGCGCTGGTTGGAGGTGGAACGATTCCCCGTCCGGGTGAGATTTCCCTTTCGCATCATGGCGTGTTGTTTCTTGATGAGTTGCCGGAATTTGCCCGCAATGTTCTTGAGGTTCTTCGTCAGCCCCTTGAAGATGGGAGGGTGACCATCAGCCGGTCAAAGTTGTCTGTCGAATATCCGGCGAACTTCATGCTCGTTTGCGCGATGAATCCGTGTCCGTGTGGCTACTACACCGACCCGAACAAGGAGTGTACGTGCAATCAGATGATGATTCAGAAGTATATGGCAAAGATCTCCGGCCCGCTGCTCGACAGAATTGATCTGCACATCGATGTCCCGGCAGTGAAGTACAAGGAACTCGCGAGCAAAGAAAGCGGCGAACGCTCCGAGAACATTCGCTCCCGGGTGATCGCCGCGCGCGAACTTCAGACAAAGCGGTTCGTCGGGCACAAGGGCCTGTTCGCGAATGCGGATATGCAATCAAAGGAGATCAGAGAATTTTGCAGAATCGATGCGCAAGGAGAGGAGTTGCTGAAGATGGCGATAACGAAGCTCGGACTCTCCGCGCGTGCGTATGACCGCATTCTGAAGGTGGGGAGAACGATTGCGGATATGGCGTGGAGTCCTGAGATCAGACCCGAACATATCAGTGAGGCGATACAGTACAGAAGTCTGGACCGTAACCTCGTTGCGTGATGGCTTGCACGGTCGTATGAGTCCATGGTGAGATTCCGTGAGAACACGATCACCGCAGGAGCAGAGAGCGGTTATCGGATTTCAATTCCGTCCTTGACATCACTGGTACCAATGCCGATATTACTTCCGAGCTTTTTCCTTCCTGGCGTTTAGAACTCAACACAATTAGCATCATGGGTCCACAGCAGTTATTGGTTCTCATACTCGGCGTCTGCATCATAGGGATCGCGGTATCGGCTGGATTCATCATCGTGCAGAATGACAGTTACGGCGACTGCCGTCAGGCGATCTACAGTGAATTCACGACTCTCGCGAAAGCTACGCGAGAGTATCGGGTACGTCCGTATGAGAGTGACGGCGGAGATGGAACTTTTATTGGATTGACCGCAACACCCCAAGGCATCGCCAAACTCACCCAAACATCTTCAACACCATTTGCAGATTTCTCGATTCAAGCGAGCGGAACTGCTCAAGCTGTTTCGATCCTTGCCATCGGCAAATCTCCCGGTCTCGATGTCCGCAAGCCGGTCAAGATGTTGATGACCGTGTTTCCCGAAACTACTGCGATTGTTGTTTTGAATTGAACTGCCCCCCGACGAAATAGCCCCTCGACGGAATACGGCTCGAATTCATTCCCGACAATCCATCATGATCTTTTGGTTCTCGTTTCTCATTGTTATATTGAGTGAGCCACTTGATACCAACCTACTCTCGAGGACTTCATGCGGACTCTCCTTCTTGCTTTGCTTGTCACCTGTTGTTTCTCAATCTCTCTTCTCAGTTGTTCACGAAACGAATTCATCGAACCTTTGCCGAAGCCGGGAACGCCGTTCGAACTTATGGCTTTGGACTATGCGACCAATTATTTCTTTGTCGATACGAGTTATCTACGTCTGTACGAACCGTTCTTCCAGAATAGCGCGCCGATCATAACTTCTCCTGAAAAACGGATTGTTGACATCGAGGTATGGATTTCCCGGAATCCCATTTACCCACCTCCTGTTGCAGGCGCGACGGCAGGAGTGGGTCACGCGATCCTGCCTGAAACAGGAGGCAGATATGATTCAAGCTTTCGCCATGCAGGCTCTATTGAGGGTCAAATCGAGTACGATGAATTTTGCCGGCTGAATGCCAGAGACGTCGATCTGATAGGTGACGGCTATCTCGGTCTCGTGGCGCTTCGCTTCCCTTTCTCGACGGGCAGGCGCTGGCCGTTGCCTATCGAACCGCCGACGGAAGGCAGGTCGAAGAATTCACGACGAGTTTCTCACCTGCTGACTCGAATGTACGTAGGGTTTTCAAACTCATTCGCTGCAGGAATCTGGCGAGAATTGGACCGTTCTATGAAATCCCGTGGAAGTTGATGCTGAAGAGTGTGTATCGGATTGGAGTGACCGATGTGTCGAAGCGAGATTTCTCTTTTGAGGTGCATTGCAGGAATCCGGGGACCGAAGAGGGAACCCTGTTGGGCCACATCATGCTTCGAGTCCTCGGACTCGACAAGTTCAACACAGATGGCGCTCCAACTCCGAATGGTGACAACGTATTTGACTTCATCCCGGGTCGAACAATCGATCAGCAGAACGGTGAGATCATTCTTGCGTCACTGCGACCATTCGACACGGGAATCCAGAAATATTTTGCGGCGCTCGGTATTGACTCTACAGCGTTGCGCAACAACAATGCGCTCTTCTCAGACGTCTACGATTGGACTAAAGATGCAGCGAGGAACTCCCTGACAAATCGGTACATCTTAAGAGGGAGAGCTCGACAGCGTGAGTGAGGCGGACAAAGTAGGATTCTCGCAAGACAGTTATTGGATTTGGGGCGACCGCCTTTGCGCCGAAGCAGTTCGCTCCGCTTCGCGCCATGCAATTCAGTCTTGACGATCTACGATCCCGAGGGAGAAACAACCAGTTGGTGGCTCAGAAACCATTGCGCACTGAGGATTGTGGATTACGGATCTGGGTCAATAATCCGCCAATCCCCAATCTCCAATCCGAAATCTCCAACAGATTGTTTCTCCCTCGCCTTTTCTTTATTTTGTGCCGCTTTCAGATTTGCAATTCTGAGCAGGCTAACTCACATCATCAAATTTCAGGAACATCATGCACACAGTAACGCTGATTCCCGGCGATGGCATCGGGCCAAGTATTGCTGAAGCAACAGTCAAGATTATTGAAGCTGCTGGGGTGAAGATTCACTGGGAAAGAGTGGAGGCGGGGTTGGCAGCCATCGACAAGTACAAGGATCCCCTGCCCCAGAACGTGATTGACTCTCTCACAGAAAACAAAGTCGGTTTGAAGGGACCATTGACGACGCCGGTGGGATCTGGGTTCCGCAGCGTGAATGTTGCTCTCCGCAAAGAGTTCGACCTGTACTCGAACGTGCGTCCGGCGCATTCATTCGAGGGAGTTCCCGCACGGTACAAGGACATCGATCTCGTCATCGTTCGGGAAAACACCGAAGAGTTCTATGCGGGGATTGAACACTACATCGATCCATCACGAAGTGCAGCAGAGACGATTGGGATTGTTACGCGCTCGGGTTCCGAACGAATAATCCGTTACGCGTATGAGTATGCACGCAAGCATGGCAGGAAGAAGATCACAACAGTTCACAAAGCAAATATACTCAAATACACTGGCGGCCTGTTCCTCGAAGTCGCCCGCGAAATCGCGAAGCAGTATCCCGATATTGAATCGAACGACAAAATCGTCGACAACATGGCGATGCAGATGGTAGTGAATCCGTATCAGTTCGATGTTATCGTCACGACCAACTTGTTTGGCGATATTCTCTCCGATCTTGCTTCGGGATTGGTCGGCGGGTTAGGTCTCGCGCCGGGAGCCAACATCGGCTACAGTGTCTCGATCTTTGAAGCTGTGCACGGCAGCGCCCCCGACATAGCCGGCAAGAATATTGCCAATCCCTGCGCGCTCGTGCTTGCCGGAGTAATGATGCTGCGCCATATCGGGGAGGAATCTGCCGCTGACCGAATCGAAAACGCGGTGAGTGCGGTTCTGAAAGAAGGAAAGAGTGTGACGAAAGATCTAAAAACCGAAGGTTATGTCGGAACAACGGAGATGACGGATGCTATCGTCGCCAAGTTGAGGTAGTGGATATTAGAGTGACGGATAAGTGGATTGATGGCCGCTGCATCGCGATAGTCCATCAATCCACTAATCCACTCATCCATCTAGTTGGCTCTATTGACTGAGCCTATTCCCGTTCACATCGCACACCACCATCTCGCCAATATCCATCTTCGCAAGTCCATCCTTTATCACCTTTAAGTCACCAACAATCACCACTGCCATCTTTGACGAGTCGAAGTATTTCTTGCTTACTCTCTTCACGTCATCGAGCGTGACCTTGCTGATGTTTTGCAGGTAGGTCTCGTAATAGTTCTCCGGCAGACTGTACAGCACAATGTTCTGCAGCGCACCTGCAATCTGCGACGGCGTTTCGAACGTGAGAGCGAAATTCCCGGTCAATCCCTTCTTCACAAATTCCAGCTCTTCGGGTGTTAGTCCGTCCTTCTGTGTACGATCAATCTCGTAGAAGAACTCGCGCACGGAGCTGTCGGTCTTTGTGCTGGTAACACCTGCCGAGGCGACAAACGGACCTGGTTGCTTGTTGAACGAAAAGCCTGATCGTGCGCCGTAGGTGAAGCCGTGCTTCTCACGCAGATTCATGTTCAACCGGCTTGCAAACTGACCGCCGAGCGCGCGATTCGCGAGATTCAATGCAAAGAAATCAGGATTGTTTCGCGCTGCCGCAGGGTAACCAATGCGGATTTCGGATTGCGGTGCGCCCGGCTTATCAATCAGGTAGAGCTTGCGCTTCTCAATCGTTGGTGCAGTTGGCATTGAGGCTGTGGCAACCTTCTCTGACTTCCACGTTGCGAGCAGAGGCTCAAGCTTTGCGAGCACATCCTTCATCTTCACATCACCAACAACAATCAACGTTGCGTTGTTCGGTCGGTAGTTGGTTTGGCAGAATGTCACCAGATCATCGCGAGTCATTCGCTTCACTGATTCTTCTGTTCCGGATGTATTGAGTCCATACGGATGCGATTCGCCGTAGATGATTTTGCTGAACGCCAACGAGGCAATTGTCGCAGCGCGGTCTTTTTGTTGCATCAAGCCGGTCAGGCGTTGTTGCTGCAAGCGTTCAAATTCTTTCTGTGGAAATGTCGGGTTCACCAGCACGTCGGCGTAGACTGCAAGCGCTTTGTCGAGGTGTTTCGTCATGCAGTTGAGCGTCATGTACGAGCCATCGGTATTTGCGTTGATGCCAAGATTTGCTCCGATGAAATCGAGTTCGTCGGCAATCTGCAGCGCGTTCCGTGTTGTCGTGCCTTCATCAAGCACATCGGCAGTCATCGACGCGAGGCCGGCTTTATCAAGCGGATCGTGATCGGATCCGGTCTGGAACACCATGTTGAACGCAACGAGGGGAAGCTCATGACCCTCCACCAACCAGATATTCAATCCGTTCTTCAATGTTGCTTTTTGAATGTCCGGCAGATCGACCTTTGGAACTCCCGTGGCAACAGGGCGGATCGTTCTGTCAAATGTTTCTTGGGCCAACGCAGTCATGAAAGCTCCAATCATAAGTACTACTAATGCTAGCGAGATCCTTTTCATTCGACACCTCCTTTGCGGTCAAGTGTCTTTTGTTCCGCTGCGAGTTCCCGCTTTCCTTCCGGCACAATGCTCAACGCAACCTTGTTGCCGCCGAGAACTTTCTTTGCCACAGCAAGAACTTCGGCAGGCGTGATGTCTTTGTAGCGATCGAGTTCTCGGTTAATATCATTCGGATCACCCGTCATGACGTAGTAGGTCGCGAGCTGGTTGGCTTTGCCGAGCACCGTGGAAAGACTGTTCGTGAGACTTACTTCGCGATTATTGATCGACGTTTGCACTTCCTTTTCTGTTACGCCATCTTTCAGAAATCTTGCAATCTCGTCGTTCACGAGCGTTTCCATCTCCGTGAGTGTTTTTTGCGGTTTAGCCGTGACTTCAATTGCGAACTGGCTGGCAAGCAATTGGCTGGCTTGATAGACATTCACTGATTGAGCGACTTGCTTTTCATACACCATCGTCTTATAGAGCCTGGAGTTCTTTCCCGATCCGAGAATATCGGCAAGGACATCGAGTACTGCATCTTCGCGGGAGTAGATTTGCGCGGACGGCCAATTGAGGTAGAGGCGCGGCAGCTGCACTTTGTCTTCAAACACCAATCGCTTTTCTTCGGAAAGCGTTACCGGCATCGGCGCGGGGCGGGGAATTTCAACACCCTTGTCGATGGACCCGAAGTACTTCTGCACCCATGCGCGTGCTTGCGCGGGTTGAAAATCGCCGGCAATGGATACGACAGCGTTGTTTGGTGCGTAGTAAATGCGGAAGAATTCCTTCACATCCTCCAACGTTGCGGCCGACAAATCCTCCATGTACCCGATCACCGGCCAGCTATACGGATGCGTTTCCGGATACAGTGCCTTTGCGATTTTCTCCCATGATGTTCCATATGGTTGATTGTCCACGTTCTGCCGACGCTCGTTCTTGACGACATCGCGTTGGTTGTCCAGCTTCACCTGCGTCATTGCCGGAAGGAGGAATCCCATACGATCGGACTCAAGGTACAACGCCAGCTCGAGGTAGTTGCTCGGAACCACCTCAAAGTAGTTCGTTCTGTCGTTGGAAGTGGAACCATTGATGTTTGCGCCCACTTCTTGAAGCAGTTTAAAATGCTCGTCATCTGCTACATGCTGGGAGCCTTGAAACATCATGTGCTCGAAGAGGTGCGCGAATCCTGTGCGCTTCACCTTCTCGCTGCGCGACCCGACATTGTACATCACCACAACGGCGGTCACGGGGGCGGAGTGATCTTCGTGAAGGATCACCGTCAACCCGTTGTCGAGTTTGTACTGATCGAACCTTACGTTGGTTTGCGCCGAAAGCACAATGCTGGTTAGCATAACTGCACATCCAATCATAGCTAGTGAAACAAGCCAGTGGTTGCTGCGCTTTGGTGGCGGCGACCATGAAGGTTGGTGACATCGAACAGCTGCAGGTGTTCGCATGCTGACTTCTCCTTTAGTTTGTTGAAGTAAATGAGCTATTGGCTAGATTGAACTGTGACCAAATATCAGTAAAGTTGTACGGAAAAGCCACTGATTGAGTTTCCTTCTGATGGAGAAATCCAGCATCGCGATCGCGAAGCGCGTTTGCTAATCTCATCGGCATTTGCTATTCTACGGCCGTAGAAAACCTTGTTCCT
>CAYJNF010000032.1:3341-14849 GCA_964370915.1 uncultured Chitinophagales bacterium | reverse complement strand
CAAGCAAACGCGCCAGCGCAGCCCCGATGCCGGATGATGCGCCGGTGATGATTGCCACCTTGTTCGTCAGCATGAATATTATTTGTTGTTGATGGAAGTGCCGGAAGTTTCCGTTTGCGTTTCGACGATCGGAGTCGAGAACGCCCATGTTTGCCCGATATGTTCAAGTGCAATTCTTTCTGCCGGTGCAGCGCGCTTCAGTCGTTCCATTGGCTCGGCGGTTGGTTCTTCGCTTTGGATGAATGTGTTCCAGTGAACAGGAAGAATGTACTTCGCGTTCATGTGATTTGCCATCTCGAAGGCTTGTTCGGGATTGCAGTGATTCCTGATCCACGGGTCGTATGCCCCGATGGGCATGATCGCTACGTCAATTGGCAGGTTGCGTTCTCCAACCTTCTTAAACATTTCGTGATACGACGTGTCTCCGCCAAAGACAAAATAATTGCCACCCTTCGACACAAGATATGCATTGTAACTGCGTCCTTCGTGGTTACCGCGTGACCGGTCCTGTTCCCACGGATAGCGCCAGCCAAAATGTTTCACTTCAAGAGCTTCAACCCGCAGGTCGTTGACCTGCGCGTGGTCACGCCAATCGAGCTCGTAGACTTGTTCAAAACCGTAATCCTCTATTACATCATAAGTGTTTTTGGCAATCACAACAGGGATGTCTCGCGCAAATTTTCTGAGCGACGGCGTATCGAGATGGTCCATGTGTGCATGCGACAGAAGAATCAGATCTATGGCGGGCAACTCATCGAATGCAAGAGCCGGATACACAAGTCGTTTCGGTCCCAGCGTAAACAGGCCGGCGACACTCAGACCGATCCGCTCCGAGAAAACAGGGTCGGTAATGATGCGCGTGCCGTAGAAATTGATGAGCACTGTCGCATGACCGATCCACGCAGCGGTAATCGTGTCGTTACTCCAACGTGACGGATCAGGCTTGAACGCCGGCGCCTGAATCGGATCGTCGTTGGCGAACATCTCCCATCGCGATCTCCGAGCGCGGTTGTCTGCGAAAAGCGATCGGGCAGAAACCAGGCTCAGCCCCAACGCTGATATGAACTTTCGGCGTGATGACATCGTCCACTATCCCATAATAGAAAGAAAATCGAATGTGAAAATACTAACACGCCAAGGGTTCCGAAAATTCCTTTGGGAATTCGTCATGCGGCGAGCCAATCATGCGCT
Source organism: uncultured Chitinophagales bacterium (assembly GCA_964370915.1). Classification (GTDB taxonomy): domain Bacteria; phylum Bacteroidota; class Ignavibacteria; order UBA10030; family UBA6906; genus CAADGV01. The sequence goes on along the minus strand of CAYJNF010000032.1, from coordinate 13,658 downwards.
GCGGTTTCTCCCGCGACGAATCCTGTCGAAAATGCCGCTTGCAGATTGTAGCCGCCCACTCGTCCCGCGACATCAAGCACTTCTCCGCAGATGTACAGACCTTTGATCTTCCGCGATCGCATTGTCTTCGGATCAACTTCTTCGAGTGAAACGCCGCCGGCCGTTACTTCGCCCCGTTCGATGTTGATTGTGGAAACGTTCCCCAACTTCCAGTCTTTCAGAATCTGTACAACGCTCCTGCGTTGCTCACGCGTGAAGACGTGTCCCCGAACCGAGTGGTCGACGCCAGCCGAGGTAAGGAGCGGAGCAACGAGCCGATTGGGGATCCATGCATTGAGGATTGTAGCGATCATTTTATCGCGTTGAGCAAGAACGAGAGAGTTCAAGTCAGCATCGACAGCAGCGAAATCCTGTGCCGGAAGGAAGTCAAACCGTAACTCGACATCATGATCGGCGAGGAGTTCGGCGGCAACGCGGCTCACTTCCAGTGCGGCCGGACCGGTGATGCCTTCATGGGAAAACAGGATGTCGTCGAGCCATTCCGTGACCTTCTTTCCATCAGCAAACACGATCAGACACCCATTCCGTAATGCGATGCCCCGCCATGTTTGTGGCAACTGTGGCTCAACGCCAATAGGCGCGAGCGCCGGGCGCAAGGGAACAACCGTATGCCCAACGCTTCTTGCCCACACCGCTCCTTCTCCCGTCGTTCCCGTTTTTGGATACGACGCGCCGCCTGTCGCAAGAATGACGTGACGCGATTCAATCTCGCCGCTCTCAAGTCTTACACCATGTACCATTTCATCGGAATGAAGAAACGATACGGCATGTGCATTCAATCGGACGTCGACATGCGAGTCCGGAAGATACGCGACAAGTGCATTCACCACGTCATCAGCATGGCCATCAACAGGAAACACCCTGCCATTCGGGCGGACATAGGTCTTCACGCCCTTCACTTCAATCATCTTCACAATATCATCGTTGGTAAACTTGTAGAAGGATGGTTTCAGAAAGCGGGCTTCCTTCGGAACAAAGGTTGCGCGCACATCTTCCATGCTACCGGCATGCGTGATGTTACATTTGCCGCCGCCGGAGATGAGGAGCTTGATTCCGAGTTTCTGATTTCGTTCCAGCAAAATGACGCGGGCACCGAGCGACGCGGCTTTCCATGCGGCAATGATTCCCGCCGCGCCGCCGCCGATGACAACAATGGGGAGTTGAGACATGAAACAACTTACGGAAGTCGGGCCATTTCTCCAAGGTGCGCCGTGATGGAATCACTCACCCATTCTCACTATCTTTATGCAGAACTTGAACCGATCCCCTATGCAAGGTCAACCAGATTTTCGTCTCAAGAAGCAAGCCGCGGCTATTTCGCTATCGGTGGGCATCCTCATGCTTGCGATGAAAACCACTGCGTACCTTCTTACGCATTCCACCGCGATACTCTCCGATGCCCTTGAATCCATCGTCCACATTGCAGCAACGGCGATGGCATTCTACAGTGTCATACTAAGCTCGCGACCTGCAGATGAGTCACATCCGTACGGCCACGGGAAAATCGAATTCTTCTCGGCGGGCACCGAGGGGGGACTGATTGTGCTCGCTGCATTTGTGATCATCTTCGAGGCGGTGCGGGGAATTCTGGTTGGCAGAGAATTGCTGCAGCTTGATCTTGGCATGTCCCTGACCCTTGCGGCATCGGTCATCAATCTGTGGCTCGGCTGGTTTCTCATCAAGCGCGGACGACGGACACGATCAATCACACTTGTTGCCGACGGCAAGCATGTGCTTACGGATTCATGGACGAGTTTTGGGGTTGTCGCCGGGTTGCTGCTTGTGCGACTGACCGGCATCCACCTTCTCGACCCACTGGTTGCCATCGGCGTGGCGTTGAACATTTTGTTCTCCGGCTATACATTGATGCGCGTCTCCATCGGGGGGCTGATGGATGAGTCGGACAAGGCAACTCTTGAGCGGGTCGTCGAAATCATCAATGCGCGACGAACACCTGAGTGGATTAATGTGCATCACCTGCGCGTGATGCGGTCGGGACAAATGGCGCACGTCGATTTTCATTTGACGATTCCGTTTTACTGGACCATCAAACAGGCAGACGCGTTCGCACATACGATTGATACTCATCTCGCGGACGGACTGGACAGTTATGCCAAGGTGCTGACGCACCTCGACCCTTGTGTACCGGCATGTTGCACCATGTGCGCTATCGGGCAGTGTGACGAACGCTCGGCCGCATTTGTGGCCGCACCTCGATGGGATGTCCAGGCGCTGGTGGGAAAACCGCCATACAGACAATGACTGTGCTTGGCGTCATCTTAATTCACCGGTCACCCGTGTATGTTGTACCACCAATGTTTGCACACATGGGTTTCGCTGGCGCCTCGCCGGATCTGCCGTGACAAATCCTTGCTATCGATATGGATGAACGCATCACCCGCTTCATTTCAGAAGCGGAAAAGAACATTGAGGCCAGACAGTATGCCGTGGCACTTGAGGCGCTTGCCGCAGCCGAGACCATCGATCCGAACAATAAATCCGTACAAATGATAAGGGATCTCGTGAAATCACTCCAAGCAGACCAGGCCCGGAGATCGCCGATACGGCGCCCGCTGACGGTAACCGTCGACGCGAAAGCACCGGCAATCATGAACACACTGCCGGAGCCGCTCTCGGATGTTCAGAAGCGCATCCGCAGCCTTACAGGCAACGCCGACTACTATCTCTCCCGCGGCGCGATTGATAACGCGTTCGAATCGTTGATGCGCGCATACCTGCTCGACCCCGTGGCGCCGGAAGTACTCGCCTGTGAGGAACGCGTGCTGCCCGCATACAGACGATTCCATGGCAAGTCGGCAGAGGAAACCAGAGAAGAGTGGAAAATCGACCTTACCACAGGCAAGCCAAGAATCGCAAGCTCATTGTTTGACCGACTGAGAAACGGCAAGTTTTTGAAGTAGGCATGTTCTGCATTGTGTACAAGGCGTCTTTGCTATTTGCAGGGACGCCTTTTATTTTATGGACGGAACTTTACCCTGGTTCGACTCGTATTTGAAACCACACGAACTCTTCTTCTCTTACGGATAATGAAACGAACACTTCTGCTTTCGCTCGCTCTCATCACCACAACCATGACGGCACAGGAACTCTTCACGCTGAGCGGAACAATCGAAAATGCCGTAACACATGAGCGACTCGCTGCCGCCAATATCCGCATTGCAGGGACGTCGCAGGGAACGGTGGCAAACGCCGATGGGCGATATCGGTTGTTGGTGAAGGAAGGAACCTACACGATCATCGTCAGCTGCCTTGCCCACAAATCCGACACCTCAACGATTGTCGTGCGTACGACTACCGAACGCGACATCGCTCTCATCCCCGCAGATATTATTCTCCCCGAAGTTGTCGTCACGTCGGAAGATCCTGCCGTCGAGATCATGCGCCGCGCCATCGCGAACAAGCAAAAGTGGATCGACCGCCTGAAGTCGTTCACACTGGAAGCGTTCACGCGTCAGGTGCTGAAACGCGACACGGCCATAGCAAGCATCACCGAGTCGTTTACGACGGGATACTGGCAGCAGGGCGACACGTTGCGGGAAATCGTCAAACAGAAACGGCAGACTGAGAATGTGAAGTCGGAATTCAATTTTGCTTCCGTCGGACGAATATTGAACTTCAATGAGGACGAGATCCGGTTCATCGGATATACATTCGTCGGCCCAACTGCTGCGGACGCACTGGATTACTAGAACTACAAGTTGGTGCGAACACTTTCGAGTCACGGAAAAGAAGTGTATGAGATCAGGATGACTCCCCGATTGCGAACGGTGCCGTTGTTTGAAGGAACGATCAACATCGCCGGTGATTCGTACGCGTTAATGGGTGTCGATGTGCAGCCAAACGAGTCGTTTTCAATTCCGTTTGTCAAGGATAAATTCCTCCGGTACCGCCAGCAATTTGGACTGTACGAACAGTCGTTCTGGATGCCGGCCGATATCCGCATCGACGTCACAGCCACGATCAGCTTCATCGGCATCTCCATCCCGACAATTTCATTTTCACAAACCTCAGTCATAACCGATTACGGCATCAATGCCCCGATTCCCGATAGTATGTTTCAGAAACCGCGTCTGAGCGTCGATACCATGGCGGTTGCGTCCGCTGATACCGCCTACTGGCAGACGAACAATGTGCTGCCTCTTACCGTTGAAGAAACGCAAGCGTACAAATCGCTCGACAGTACACAGACGTTGGACGTGCAGTTTCGGCCTCGCGGAATCTCATTTCAAGTCGGGATGGGAGACGGAGGCGCTTTGGCGCTCGGCAGATTTCTTGATTTGTCGTTCAACCGCGTTGAAGGCTTCCATGGCGGGTTGAAAGCAGAGCTTGATAGTCTCATCAATCAGACTGAATTCCGCGCAGGACTCGCGTACGGTTTTTCCGACAAGAGGTGGAAATACACTTTCGGCGCTACGGTCTTTGCATCACCCAACCGTAAGTTTGGACTCGGCATCGATGTCTACCGCAAAATTGATCACCGACCGGATGCGGGATTCTACGGCGCCATCTACAATTCCCTGACGTCGATCTTTGTCAAGAACGATTATAGAGACTATTACCTCACTGAAGGCGGAAAGCTCTTTTTGACTGTGCGCCCTACGGAAATCGCCAGGTTTGAAATTGCATATCGATGAGAGGAACAGTCCTCCGTGCAGCAGCAAAGTGATTTCAGCATTTTTGCGCGCTCTCGATCATACCGCGCCAACCCGCCCGTGAGAAGGTACAAACAGTTGGAGAGCATTCTTTTCGAGGGGCGAATCGGGCGAGAGGAGGTTCCCCTCGGACTTGTTTCTCAGAACGCGCTCGAATTTGCGATCGAGTCTGGCGAATCGTACGGGAGATACTCTGGTGCAGCGACCTTTTCTTTTCCCACCGTCGGAAGAAGTTATCTGTTTCCGGCGGCATTCAGAATTCGCATAGCCGCGGGAACTTTTTCTGATGAGATTCCACAACAACGCATGTTCGACCTGGAATCTGCGTCAAGCAATGTTGCGCCGTTTGGTGTGTTCAGAGCCATGAACGTGAAAGAGTTCAGCGGGACCAGTTTTCTTGCGATCAACATGGAACACAATTTCCGAAGCCTGCCATTCCTCGCGCTCGACATTCCATTTCTATACAAAAACAACATTGAGTTCATCATCCACGGAGGGGCAGCGAAGACATGGGACAGAAATCCGACGATCATTTTTACCTCAAATCCCACAATCGTCGTCTATGGTCATCCTCCGCTCCACACAACAAACGGGTGGTACAGTGAATTGGGATTTGGCTTCAGCCGCGTTTTTGATTTTCTGCGCGCCGATTTTACCTGGCGGCTAAGTTCGCCGTCGAATTTTCGATTCACGCTGGGCGTCGCAAATCTGCTTTGATTGTTGGCGCACGTGTGCTTGCTCGACTTGTGAAACTTATTCAATGGGTTTTCTGTTGTGATATGCACTCGATCTTTCACGTAATCAGGACGTAAATCTCTTATGCGATTCATCCTCTTCTTTGTGGTCTGGTCGAGCATATTAGGGCTCGGATATTGGTATGTTGGCCGCCGGGTTATCAACGCCGCGCAGTTTCAGAAGAAAAGCAAGGGAGTTGCCTGGGGAGTTGTGGCCGTCTTTTTTCTCGTCCCTCAAGCACCTTTTCTTCTTTTTCTCAACAGAATGCAAGGAGACTGGATCGATTCACTTTCTCTCGTGGGGTATATCGTCTTAGGATTCTTTACGCTGGTCGTGACGTTCTTGGTTTTGCGTGACCTCGTTCTCCTGGTAACAAGAGGAGTTGATTCGATTCAGAACCGCATTCGCAATCGTACCACCGCATCGACAAACCTGAGTAAAGACCGCCGACGATTTCTGGTTCACGCATCCAACATCGGAATCGTCACCGCGGCCGCGGCAATGACAGGCTACGGATTCACCCAGGCGCATCGAAAGCCAACGCTCGAGTTCGTCGATGTTCCGCTGCCTGATTTGCCGGAAGAGTTTGACGGATTTCGCATTCTGCAGTTCTCTGATCTGCATGTTGGGCCCACGATCAAGCGAGCGTATGTTGAACAACTCGCACAACAGATTGACACTGCCGGCGCTGACATGATTGCATTCACCGGTGATCTGGTTGATGGCTCTGTTGCGTGGCTGAAGGATGACGTGGCTCCGTTGAATGATCTGAAGGCTCCGCACGGCAAGTACTTCATCACGGGCAACCATGAGTACTATTCCGGCGTTGAAGATTGGATTCAGGAGACGGGCCGACTCGGGTTTGATGTGCTGCTTAATGAACATCGCATCATCGCGAGGGGCGGTGCGCAAATTATTCTTGCCGGCGTAACCGATTACAGTGGGGGAGATTTCATTCGCTCCCATAAATCCGATCCGGCAACTGCAGTTGCAAATGCCCCCGAGGGGTTGACTAGGATTCTCCTCGCCCATCAACCGCGGAGCGTGTTTGCCGCTGAGAAAGCCGGATACCATCTGCAGATCTCCGGACACACGCACGGCGGCCAATATTTCCCCGGAAACTATCTCGCACGCCTCAATCAACCGTACATCGAAGGACTTCACAAGCGCAACAACATCTCCGTGTATGTGAACCGTGGAGTCGGGTACTGGGGTCCTCCTCTTCGATTAGGTGCACCGCCCGAGCTGACTTTGCTGACACTGCGGAAAGTCTAACTCCGCAGACTTGGCAGTTTTCCTTAAGAATCCAGTCGTTTTCGGGTAACTATTAAGATTCCTTAAGTTGGAATTCTGCTGGTCAAAACCTATATTTATAGCGCTTCGAGCGACCAGCTGGTGCTTGGAGCGTTTTTTTTCTTTGGCCGGATGTGGATAACCGACGACCGAAGTTTTCAATTATTTTTTGAGATTGGGGTTGATTTGTCAACGGAATGCAGGGAAGATATTCGCAACGTCGCGATCATCGCACACGTTGATCACGGAAAGACGACGCTGGTTGACCACATGTTGCGACAGACGGGAACGTTCCGCGCCAACCAACAGCTGGTGACACGGGTAATGGATTCCAATGACCTTGAGCGCGAACGCGGCATCACCATTCTCGCCAAGAACACGGCTATCCATTACAAGGGAACGAAGATCAACATCGTTGACACGCCGGGACATGCCGACTTTGGCGGCGAAGTCGAACGCACGCTCACGATGGTGGATGGCGTGCTGCTTCTGGTGGACGCCGCCGAAGGGCCGCTGCCGGGCACAAAATTCGTTCTCAAGAAATCGCTCGATCTCAACCTCAAGCCGATTGTTGTCATCAACAAGATTGACCGCAAAGACGCCCGCGCCCATGAAGTGCTGGACATGATCTTCGAACTTTTCCTCTCGCTCGGCGCAAACGACACGCAACTGGACTTTCCCACAATCTATGCGGTCGCCAAGCAAGGAATCGCCAAAGCGGAACTCGACGACCCGAGCACAACACTCGAACCTCTGTTCGAAGCAATTATCAAAACTGTTCCGCCGCCACCCGGCGACACACATTCTCCGTTCCAGATGCTTGTCACGACGATCGACTATAACGACTATCTCGGGCGTCTCGGAATCGGGCGCGTGCACCGCGGCACTATTCGTCTGGGTGGACCGATGAAGATCATTCACCGTGATAGAGTGGTGGAAGATGCACGGGTGACCAAGATCTATACGTTCGACGGCCTGAAGCGCATTGAAGTTGGCGAAGCCGGCGCAGGTGATATCATCGCCCTTGCGGGCATGGAGGATGTGGATATCGGTGAGACCATTGCCGATGCCGCCGACCCGACGCCGCTCCCGTTCGTTGCCATCGAAGAGCCGACACTGTCGATGAATTTCATCGTCAACAACTCGCCGTTTGCTGGACTCGAGGGAAAATACGTCACCACGCGCAATCTCTCCGAACGTCTGACAAAGGAACTTCGCTCCAATGTGAGTCTGCGAATTGAATTGACTGAATCTCCTGATGTATTCAAAATCAGCGGACGCGGCGAACTTCACCTCGCGATTCTCATCGAGAATATGCGGCGGGAGGGCTATGAATTGCAGGTCTCGCGCCCCGAAGTGATCTACAAACGCATCGACGATGTGCTCGCGGAGCCGATTGAGCACGTGATTATCGACGTTCCCGAGGAACACGTTGGCGTTGTCATCGAGAATCTGGGCCGGCGCAAAGGCGAGATGAAGAACATGATTACTGCAAACGGAAACTCGCGGCTCGAGTTCTTCGTGCCCGCACGCGGCCTCATCGGGTTCCGCGGCGAGTTCATGACGCAGACCAAAGGCACCGGAATTCTTCACCACAATTTCGCGGGCTACGAGCCGTACAAAGGCGATATGGCACACCGGATGAAGGGCGCCCTCGTGGCGATGGAAATGGGCAACTCGACGGCCTACGCCATGTGGAAGCTCGGCGAACGCTCAACATTTTTTATCGAGCCGGGCACGCGAGTGTACACAGGCATGGTCGTGGGCGAGAACTCCCGCGAACACGACATGCTGGTGAACGTGTGCAAGACAAAACAGCTCACCAACATGCGCGCGTCCGGGGCCGATGAAGCAATCCGGCTGGAGCCGCCCCATCTTCACACACTCGAGCAGGCTATCGAGTGGATCGGCGACGACGAATATGTTGAAGTGACGCCGCAAAGCATCCGCATCAGAAAAAAATACCTGGACGCTAACGAGCGCAACAGAATGTCGAAGAAGAAATCGGAAGCACTCGAAGTAGCATAACAGCACGAATGAATTTCGCATCCGCACAGACAATCGTAGTGTTACAGCGTGGATCCTCGACGCAATGTCGGGGATTTTTGTTTTCGGAACTTCGGTGGAACCATAATTTGGCTCGGGTCAACCCATGAGAGCTTCCCCTGCCCTCGGTGACGCGTAGCGACCAACTCATTACCATCTCTTTTTTGAGGAGGCAACATCAACGTGGCTACAAAACGCATATCTGAAAAGCAGATTGATTCAACCATCGCCAGCCTGCGAGAACTCGCGTACAATCTGTGGTGGTCATGGAGTCCCTCAGCGCAGCAGGTGTTCCAGGAGCTGTCCCCATTTTTTTGGGAACACAGCAACCACAATCCGGTTGAAGTGATGAACTGGATTTCGGGTACGGAGCTGCGCGGGCGGCTGCAGGATCCCGAGTTCTTTGAGCACGTCAACAAGGTGTGTGCAACGTTCCGCGCGTACATGAGCCAGAAAACAACGTGGGCATCAAAGAACGCGCCTGCTCTCAAGAAGGCACCGGTAGCGTACTTCAGCGCGGAGTTCGGCTTGCACGAGAGCCTGCGCATTTATTCGGGAGGCCTCGGCATTCTCTCGGGCGACCATGCGAAGAGCGCCAGCGACTTGGGTCTCCCCTTCGTCGGTATCAGCCTGTTCTACCGCAATGGCTATTTCTCACAGCAGATTTCGAATGATGGCTGGCAACAGGAATTGTATCCGGTCTACGATCCTCTGAAACTTCCCTTGACCCTGGTGAAGGACAAGCGGGGAAATCCTGTCGTCGCCAATGTGCAAATCGGCGGAACGACCGTGTACTTCCAGGCATGGACTGTTCACGTCGGGCGCGTGAACGTGTACCTGCTCGATACCAATCTTCCCCAGAACGACGATCGCTCGCGCGAAATCTCGGCGCATGTGTACGGCGGCGATCAAACAACGCGTATCGCTCAGGAGATTGTCCTCGGCATTGGTGGTGTTCGCATGCTTCGCGCCATCGGCATTACGCCTTCCGTCTTTCACATGAACGAAGGACACAGCGCGTTTCTCACGCTTGAGTTGCTGCGCGAGCAGATTGCATCCAGGAAGCCCATCGATAAAGCGCAGGAGTACGTGAAGTCGCATTGCGTGTTCACGACGCATACGCCTGTTCCGGCCGGGCACGACCGGTTCAGCCGCGATCTGATGAACACGGCGTTTAACAAATATGCCGAGGGGTTGGGCATCGATCTCGAAACGCTGATGGGCTACGGACGCATTCGCACATCTGATATCAACGAAACATTCTGCATGACTGTCCTTGCGCTGAAAATGTCGCGCGATGCCAACGGCGTGAGCGAATTGCACGGCAAGACCAGCGTGCAAATGTGGAAGGACCTCTACCCGACGTGGACAAAGAAGGAAGATCCGATTGGCGCAATCACTAACGGCGTCCACATCAACGGTTGGGCATCGCCTTCAGCCTCGCAATGGTGGAGCAGACAGCTCGGCGAAAAATGGTACGAGCGAATCCGCGATGTGAACTACTGGAAGA